>JANOTJ010000057.1:0-8880 GCA_031416295.1 Chloroflexota bacterium | reverse complement strand
CGGCAGATGATAGTGATCGAAGATGAGTCCAAACGCCCAGGCGTCACCCGCCTGCGCGTCGAGAACGAGCCGATCGATCGCATTGTCGTCGAGGGTCACAACGAACGTCCGGCAACGGCGTTAGGTGCGGGTGGCAAGGCGACCGCGGCCCGCGCCGCGCCGCGGCGGAAGGTCAGCGCATCGAATCCGGCCGCCGCCGCGGCCTGATACCCGTCCTCGAGGGCCCAGGCAAAGGAGTCCAGCCCGTGGGCATCCGAGCCGACCGTCACGGCCCGACCACCCAGCGCGTGAAAGCGGGCCACGATCGCGGGCGAGGGATACATCTCGCTCGCCGGCGAGCGCAGACCGCTGGTGTTGATCTCCAGGGCGGTGCCGCTCTCGACGAGGGCGCCGAGGATCGGCTCATACAGCTCCGGAGCCGCCGCGAGGTCCGCTGCGGTCACGTGCGGCGCCAGGAAGCGCTTGACGAAGTCGAGGTGGCCCAGAGCGTCGAACAGGCCGGAGCGGGCACCTGTCTCCACCTCACCGAAGTAGGGCGCGACGATGTCGGCGAGCGAGCGCCCGGCGACCCAGCGAGCGACGTTGTCAGCAGCGTACGGCGAGCCGCGGTAGACGTGGACGGAGCCGATGACGAAGTCGTAGGCGTACCTCGCGAGGTGCTCGCGGATGTCGGTCGCGAAGCGCGCGTCCCAGGTGATCTCGACGCCGAACCGGATGGCCACACCGCGGTCCGCCCAGCGCTCGGCGGCCTCACGCACGACCCGTTCCCGTTGGGCGAAGGTGGTGTCCCCGTAGCCCGGGGTGCCCGGCGCGAAGTCCACGTGGTCGGTGATCGCGAGTTCGGCGATCCCTCGCTCGCTGGCGAGGCGGGCGTACTCGTCGATCGGGACGGCGCTGTCGTGCGACAGGTCCGTGTGCAGGTGTGCATCCAGCGGCAGGTCACGGGCCCGTCGGTCGCGGCTGGTCATCGTGCGCCCCCCGGCTGCCCGGTCATCGCCCGGTCATCTCCCCATCACCCGGAGATCAGGCCGAGTTCGCGGCCGACCGTCGCGAAGGCTTCCAGGGCGCGATCGAGCTGGGTGTCGGCATGCGCCGCCGTGACGATCGTGCGGATCCGGGCGAGCTCGATGGCCACGGTCGGAAAGACGACCGGCTGGGCGAAGACGCCCTCGCCCATCAATCGATCCGAGAAGCGCATCGCGGTCTCCGGATCGCCCATCATCAGCGGCGTGATCGGCGTCTCGGAGCGACCGGTGTCGAAGCCGAGGCGCGCGAGCTCGGCCTTGAAGCGACGGGTGTTCGCCCACAGGCGCTCGTGGAGATCCGGCTCCTCCTGCATCACACGCAGCGCCTCGCGGCAGGCGGCCACGACCGCCGGTGGCTGGGACGTCGAGAACAGGAACGGGCGGGCGCGCTGGGTCAGGATCTCGCGCAGTGCCGTGGAGCCCGCGACGTAGCCGCCGAGCGAGCCGACGGCCTTGCTCAGCGTGCCGACCTGGATGGCCACCCGGCCGTGCAGGTCGAAGTGGTCGACGGTCCCGCGGCCATGCTTCCCGAGCACGCCGGACGCGTGCGCGTCATCGATATACACCGCCGCGCCCGCCGCCTCGGCCGCCTCGACGATGCCGGGCAGAGGCGCGATGTCGCCGTCCATGCTGAACACGCCGTCGGTGACCACGAGGATGAGTCGATAGGGCTCCCCGTGACCATCCCGCCCGCTGGCGACCGCCTCGTCCAGGATCGCCCGCAGGGCCGCGACATCGGCGTGTGGATAGACCTTGCGGGGCGCCTTGGACAGGCGCATCCCGTCGATGATGCTGGCGTGGTTGAGGCTATCGCTGACGATCAGGTCGGCCTCGCCGGTGATCGTCGGGATGACCCCGGTGTTGGCCGTGAAGCCGGACTGGAAGGTCAGGACGGCGGGCGTGCCCTTGAACTCGGCGAGCTCGGCTTCCAGCGCCTCGTGCATGGACATCGTGCCCGCGATCGTGCGCACCGCCCCGGAGCCCACCCCGAAGTCCCGCACCGCCGCCAGGGCTGCCTCCCGCAGGCGCGGGTGGTGGGTGAGGCCGAGGTAGTCGTTGGACGCCAGGCTGATCAGGCGTTTCTCGTCGACCGAGACGATCGGCCCCTGGGCACTGCTCATCACCCGAAGGGCACGGTACAGGTGCCGCTCGCGCAGCGCGGCGACCTCGTCGGCGAGGTAGGCGAGTGGGTCGGGGCGGGACGTCGTCATGGGTTCACGTGTCACGTTCGCGCATCGGAGGACGGTTCGTCCATCACTCAAGCGGTCCAGTCCATGATGACTTTCCCGCTATCCCCGGCTCGGGCCGCGGCGAATGCCGCCACGTGCTCGCGGTGACTGAAGCGATGGGTGATGGCGGGCCTGATGTCCAGCCCGGACTGGAGCATCACGGTCATCTTGTACCAGGTCTCGTACATCTCCCGACCATAGATACCGCGGATGGTCAGCATCTTCATGACGACCTCGTTGATGTCCAGGCTGATCTCCGCCGTGGGCAGGCCGAGGATGGCCACGCCGCCCCCGTGGGCCATCGCGCCCAGGGCGTCGCGCAGGGCCTGGGCGTTGCCGGACATCTCCATCGCGACATCGAAGCCCTCGACCATGTCGAGCTCCTCGAAGGCGCTCGCGAGGGGCCGCGCCGCGGGATCGATGGCGAGACTTGCGCCCATGGTCAGCGCAAGCTGGCGTCGATACGCGTTGGGCTCGCTGACGACGACATGCCGTGCGCCGGTGAACCGGGCGACGGCCGTGGCCATGAGTCCGATCGGTCCGGCGCCGCTGATGAGCACGTCCTCGCCGAGGGTCGGGAAGGCCAGGGCGGTGTGGACGGCGTTCCCGAACGGGTCGAAGATGGCTGCGACCTCGGGATCGACGCCCGGCCAGTGGTGCCAGACGTTGGTCATCGGCAGGACCACGTACTCGGCGAACGCGCCGTCGCGCCCGACGCCCAGGCCGATGGTGTTGGGGCACAGGTTGCGTCGGCCGGCGAGGCAGTGGCGACAACGCCCGCACACGACGTGGCCTTCGCCTGAGACGAGGTCGCCGGGCGCGAAGTCGACCACGTTGCTGCCGATCTCGACGACGTCCCCCGCGAACTCGTGCCCGACGACGAGCGGTGCCTTGATGGTCCGGGCCGCCCAGGGATCCCAGGCTTCGATGTGCAGGTCTGTCCCGCAGATGCCCGTCCGATGGACGCGGATCAGAACGTCGTTGATGCCCACCGTGGGCAACGGGACATCGGTGAGCTCCAGGCCGGGTCCGGCGTTCATCTTGACCAGCGCGCGCATGGGCTGAGCCTACGCGCTCGTACTCGCCGCTGTCCCGCCGTCCTCACCGTCCTCGATGCCCGCCCAGTCGACGATCGGGTTGCTGACGGAGCCGATGCCCTCGATCTCGCAGCGGACTCGGTCGCCTGGCTCGAGGAAGACCGGTGGGTCGCGGAAGACGCCTACGCCCGACGGCGTACCCGTCGCGATGACATCGCCCGGGTCCAGGGTGATCGTCCTGCTGATGTGGGCGATGAGCGCCGGGACGTCCCAGATCATGTCGCTCGTCGTGCCGTCCTGCATCAGGTGCTCCGTGCCGTCGGCGGTGATCCGCCAGCTGCGCAGGCGCAGGCCGGTCCGGGGGTCAAGCTCGTCGCGCGTGACGAAGTTCGGGCCCATGGGCAGGAACGTGTCCGAGCCTTTGGCGCGGAGCCACTGGCCGTCCCCGTGCTCACCGTCCCGGAGCGCCGGCGGGCTGCCCTGCCAGTCTCGGGCGCTGATGTCGTTGACCACGATGTAGCCTGCGACGTGGGCCATGGCGTCGCCGGCGGCAACGCGCCGGGCGGTCCTCCCGATGACGACCCCGAGTTCCACCTCGAGGTCCAGGGCGCGGGTGCCCTCGGGGCGGACGATCGGCTCGCCATCGGCGATGACGGTATTGGCGAACTTGGCGAAGAGGAGCGGCCGATCCGGCGCGGCGCGGCCACCCTCGGCGGCGTGATCCGCGTAGTTCAGGCCGACGCACACGATCTTGCCCGGTCGCGGGACAGCGGGCGCCGGTCCCAGCGATGCAATGTCGTGGGCCTTCGTCCCTTCGCCACGTGCCTGGATGGCGATGAATGCCTCGATGTCATCCTCGGCCGCACCCGACAGATCATCGACCCACGCGTCGTCCAGGACGACGCGGCCAGCGTCGATGCGCCCGGCCACGGGCGATTCCCCATCCCGATAGAACGAGTACAGGCGCATCGGGCGCCCCGCTCAGCTCGGGCTAGGGGATGCGGACGGTGCCGTGGAAGCCGACGGGACGGCACTCGCCGACGCGGACGGACTGGCTGAGCCGGCGGCCGACGGGCTCGTGGTCGGCGCTGGCGACGGCTCACAGAACTGCTCGGGGTTCGTCACCTCGCCGTATGTCGCATCGAATTCGAGGATCGCCGCCGTGTCCAGCGTCTGGAGCGGGAGCACGCGGCCCCACACGAGCGCAGCATATGGTGTGGCCATCTGGTCGAAGCGGGCGATGACCGGACCGTTCGTGCCGGGCGCGAGTCGGCACACCGGGCTCGGCGGGTACGAGTCGAACAGGGCTCGCAAGGCTGCCTGACCGGCCGCCGTCGCGCCCTCGCCGTCGCCCCGATACAGGATGACGATGCCGCCATGCTCCATGTTGTGGATCCAGCCGGTCGGGGCCGCGGTGTCATCCGGGCCGTACAGGCGAGCGGCGATCGGCCCGGCGCCCTGCGCCTGGTAGTGGCGGCCGGTTGCTGGCGGGCAGTACGTGTACGTGACCTGTGCGCCGATCGCGACGTGGGTATTGCCCGAGTCAGGCTGCGGGTAGCCGGGCTGTGGTGAGGTTCCAGCGCCAGGCGCGGAGGTGGGCGTCGGCTCCCAGATGTTGGAGCAGGCGTACGCTGGCGTGGAGGCCGCCGAGAAGAGCCCGACCCCGACGACGGCCACGACGGCCACGGCAGCCCCGGCGATCAGCAGCGTGCGGTAGCGCTCCAGGAACGAGGGCTTGACGGTCGCGCGCTGGCGGCTTCGTCGGCCGACCCTGGGCGTGCCGGTGGGGCTCGTGCTGGCTCGGGTCGGCGGGCGGGACCGTCCTGCGTCCGATGCCCCGGAGGCAGCGCCGGTGGGGCCGGGCGCAGCGGGATCGGCGGGATCGGCGTCGGTGGCGCCGGCGTCAGTGGCGTCGATGGCATCGCCTGCGCTCGGTGACGGTCGTCCGGGATTCGCGCCAGTTCTCAAACCCGGCTCGTTCGTGCGCGCGCGCTGTCGGGATTCCTTGCTCACGTTGGTGCCTCGATGCGGTCGGTGGGGTCGCTGGGGGCGTTCCGCTCCAGCGGCGACGGGGGCCGCGTCGGGTGAGGGTACCGCCCCTTGCCGATTCCGTGCTGGGACCTAGCGTCGTGACGGCGTCGGCGGCGTCACGGCTCGTTCAGCCAGGCCCGCACTTCAGGCCGCAGGAGCCCTCGGAAGAGCAGCAGCCCGAATGCGGCGACGAAGAACGGCAAGGCCGGATGGACCGGGCTGATGGCCAGCAGGAGCACGGCCGGCGCGGTCAAGCTGGCCAGGCCGATGGCCAGCTGTCGCGCGGCTTCCTTGCGCTGCAGGACGAGCGTCGTCGTGAAGACCGTGTACGCCAGCAGGACCATCACGATGAGGCCGAGTGGGCTGATCGGTGCCGCGATGGCCTGGTCCACGACGAAGCGCAGGCTCAGGCCGATCGCGCCCAGGATCAGCAGGCCATAGAGCAGGAACAGGCGGATGCCGCCGGGCATCGCCTGGATGGTGCGGAGCATGGCCACGATCGTATCGCCCGCAGGCTTGGAGCGCGTCAAGCGCCGTATCCTTCGGGCGTGATCGAGCAGACCTCACTGTATGACCGGGTCGGCGGCATGCCCTTCTTCGAGGCTCTGGTCGGCGGGTTCTATCGGCGGGTGGCCATCGATGACATCCTGCGACCGCTCTACCCGGAACAGGATCTTGCCCCGGCCGAGCGCCGGCTCAGGCTGTTCCTCGTCCAATACTGGGGCGGGCCGCGAACGTACGACGCGGAACGAGGGCACCCGCGCCTTCGGATGCGCCACGCCCCGTTCGCCATCGATGCGGTCGCACGGGACCGCTGGCTCAGTCACATGCGGGCGGCCCTTGCCGACGTCTGCGCGTCGGCGCCCATCCCCGCGGATGCGGCCGCGGACCTGGACCGCTACTTCGCGATGGCCGCAGAGTCGATGCGCAACCGCGCGTGATCGAGCGCCGCCTCGAGGGCGCGGCTCCGGCCGGTACACTTGCCTCCGCACACGCGGACGGACGAGGCGGACGGACGGGGCGGACGGACGGGGCGGGCACGGAGGAGGGCGGAGTTGGCGGACGGCAAGGAGTCAGCGGCGGCAACCTCATCGGCGGCTGACCCAACGCCGGCCAGCCTCGCGCCGACCAGCCTCGCGCCGACGAACCCGGAGCGTGGCAAGACCGTCCACGGCGAGGCGGCCAACGCCGGCCACCGGGTCCTGGCCCCCGACGACGCCGAGGTCGAGGCCTACCTCGAGACGGCACTCAACGCGCCGGCCCCGTCCCGGACCGCCACCGACGCGCCGACCGCCACCGGCGCCCCGGGCACGGTCGCAGTCCTCGACTTCGGCAGTCAGTTCGCGCAGCTGATCGCCCGCCGGGTTCGGGAGCTGAACGTCTACAGCGAGCTCCTCCCCCACGACACCTCGTATGCCGAGCTGGAGCGACGCGGCACCCGGGCGATCATCCTGTCCGGCGGTCCGATGTCCGTGTACGACGACGGCGCCCCGATGCCCGACCCAGCGGTCTGGAGCGGCCGCATCCCGGTCCTCGGTATCTGTTACGGCGCCCAGCTGATGGCGCGCGAACTCGGGGGCGACGTGCTCCCGGCGAGCAAGCGTGAGTACGGGCCGGCGAGCGTGACCATCACCGACACCGACGCGGCCCTGTTCGCGGGCCTCGACCGCGACCAGCCCGTGTGGATGAGCCACGGCGACTCCATCACCCGACTGCCCGAGGGCTTCAGCTCCACCGCGCAGACCGACAGCACCCCGTTCGCCGGCCTCCAGGCTCCTGACCGGAACCTGTACGGCATCCAGTTCCACCCGGAGGTCGTGCACACCCCGCACGGCAAGGATGTGCTCCGCAACTTCGTTCACGGCATCGCCGGCATTGAACCGTCGTGGACGGCGACCAACTTCATCGACACGACGGTGAGCGGCATCCGCGATCGGGTGGACGCGCACGCGGCCACGACGGGCTCGGACGGCAAGGTCATCTGCGCGCTCTCGGGCGGCGTCGACTCGGCGGTCGCGGCGGCCCTCGTCCATCGCGCGGTCGGCGATCGATTGACCTGCATCTATGTCGATCATGGGCTCATGCGCAAGAAGGAATCGGAACTCCTGCGGGTCACCTTCGAGCGCGACCTTGGCATGAACCTCGTGATGGTCGACGCGCGCGAGCGCTTCCTGGCCCGCCTCGCGGGGGTCGAGGATCCGGAGCAGAAGCGCAAGATCATCGGCGACGAATTCATCCGCGTCTTCGAGGAGGAGGCGCTCAAGATCGGCGCCATCGACTTCCTGACCCAGGGCACGCTGTACCCCGACGTCATCGAGAGCGCGACCTCGGAGACCAAGACCGCCCAGAAGATCAAGACTCACCACAACGTCGGCGGACTGCCGGCGGACCTGCGCTTCCAGCTCATCGAACCGCTGCGCTACCTGTTCAAGGACGAGGTCCGCAAGGTGGGCATGGAATTGGGGCTGCCCGATGCGATGGTCCTGCGCCAGCCCTTCCCGGGACCAGGTCTCGCCATCCGGATCATCGGCGAGGTCACCGCCGAGCGGCTGGACACGCTGCGCGAGGCCGACTGGATCGTCATCGATGAGATCAAGGGCGCCGGGTTGTATCGGAGCCTGTGGCAGAGCTTCGCGATCCTGACCCCGGTCAAAAGTGTGGGCGTGATGGGCGACGGGCGGACCTACGCGAACGTGGTCGCGATCCGGGCCGTGACCTCGGAAGATGGGATGACCGCCGACTGGGCCAAGCTCCCCTACGACGTGCTGGGCAAGATCTCGTCACGGATCGTGAATGAAGTGCCGGGCGTCAACCGCGTCGTCTACGACATCAGTTCCAAGCCGCCGGCGACCATCGAATGGGAGTGACCCCCGCGCCCGGGTACCGCACCGACCCCGGACCTGTGGGGTATTCCTGGACCGCAGCGGTCCGGTAGCATTCCACGCATGGTCGACGACGCGCGTTCCGGGGGCGATCCGGCCCCCGCCATCTGTCCGTGGTGCTCTGCCACCCATGCCGGTGATCCCGAACGATGTCCGTCATGCGGCGCCACGCTGACCGGCGACGCGGCGACGGATCGATCCCTGCCCGGGCTGACCGCGATCGATGCGGCCGCCATCGTGCGCTCGCGCGAACCGGTCAAGCGGCCGCGCAACAGACTGCTCTCCTGGATCAGCGGCGAGTATCCCGATCAGGCGCCGTCCGCGTCGGAGGCGGGCGCCCTGGCCCCGCCTGACCTGGCCGTTCGGCGCGAGATTCTGCGCCTCGAGCTCGAGGCCGAGGTGGCCAACCTGCAGGCCGAGGCCGACGCGATCCGCGCCGAGGTCATCGCCGAGGGCGCGGAACCAGGGGCCGCACCGGAGGACGTCGCGATCGCCGCCCAGGTCGCGGAGGACCTGGCCACGGCTTCGGACGACCTCGAGGAGAGCGCCGCGGCACTCGAGGCGACGCCGGCCGAGGCCCCCGCGGTGACCGCGAAGGACGACACGACCGCCTGACCGGCACGGGCCCGTATCCTTGGGGCCATGCCCCATCGACTCCCTCCGCCCGGCCCGTCAT
>JANOTJ010000056.1:0-3708 GCA_031416295.1 Chloroflexota bacterium | reverse complement strand
GGCCCGCCCATCGACTCGGTGCGCTACGGCCCCGTGCCCGTCTCGCTGCTCGTCGGCCGGGTCTGGTTGCGCTACGGGCCGCTCCGTCGATTCGGCCCGATTACCCGGACCGCCCGCCGTCCGCTCCCGGACCATCCGCGGATGGACGCCTCGCTCGACGGCGGCTAGGCTGCTGCCCTTGACCCCGTAGCACCATATCCTTGGAGTTCACATGACCACCACGACCACGGTCGGCCCCATCGGCCGCACGCTCGGCGCGCTCCTGATCGCCGTCACGATCGCCGCCTGTGGCGGCGCGACCGCGTCCAGCGCCCCGACCGACGCACCGGCGACCGTCGCTCCGACCGCGACCCCCAGCGCCGAACCGACGGCCGAACCGACGGCCGAACCGACCGAGACGCCCGAGGTCACGCCTGGCGCGAGCCTTGCGACCACCGGACGGATCGTCGTCGCCGACAAGGGCTTCGCGATGACCCTGCCCGACGGCTGGAACCGCGTGGACCTGAGCTCGGGCGACCTGGAAGCCATCATGGCCGCCGCTGACCTGAACGAGGAGCTCGCGGCCGCCTACTCCCAGCAGATCTCGGGGCTCGTCGCCGCTGGACTGGTCATCTTCGCATTCGGGCCGGATGCGGCGTCCGGGACCAACGTGAACGTGTTGGCCATCCCCTCGATGGGGGTCAGCCTCGATCTCCTGGAGCAGCTCAATCTGAGCCAGATCGAGCAGCTCGCCGAGGGCGATGTCGTGACCGAGCGCGTGGAACTGCCCGCCGGCGAGGCCCTGCACTTCCGGTACACCATCTCGGCCGGTGCCGAGGGCAGCGTCACCCTGGATCAGTACCTGGTCCTTGTCGGTGACAACCAGCTGTTCGTCACGGTCACGGGCGGCGAGCCCGGCGAAGCGGCCTCCATGGCCGAGTCGATCGAAGTCCTCGAATAGCGGCGGGCGCTCGCGGCGCAGCGGGGGGTGCTGACTGTGCTGAGACAGCTTGCCGACCAGCGCCGGTTGCTCGCCGTGATCTTGGCGGCGATCGTGGTGCTCGGGGTCGTCGCCGTTGCGAGTGGCGGGCCGGAGTGCGTCCTGATCGAGTACGGCGGTGTCCTCCAGCCGGACGAGCCGCGGACCACATGCGACCCGCCCTGGGCGCCGTCTGCCGCCGCCACGATCATGCCCGAGGAGGCGCCGCCCTCGATCGACCCCAGTGCCACTCCCGACTTTAGCGAGGGGCCGAGCGACCACCCGGTCCCCGACAACGGGGGTGATGACCCTGGGGTCCCGGGATCGAGATCGCCCATATCAGCTCCTGAGACGGAGGCAGCGCCCTCCTGAGCGTCGAGAGGCCCACCTCCCGCGGGGTGGGCCTCTTGCTGTGCCTCGCCACGGCGAGCGTCATAGGCGCTTGCGCCCCGCAGGATTGCGAGATCGTCGAGTACGGCGGGCTCGTCCAACCGGACGAGCCCAGGACAACGTGTGATCCTCCATGGACGCCGTCCGACTTGCGGACGCCGACGCCGGTCAGGCGAGTCGAAGGCCAGCCGCGCGGCAGTCCTCTGCGAACGCCTCCTGCGCCTCGACCGTTGGCGTCCAGCGCGTTGGGAAGCACACGATCCGATCGAGACCGATCGCGGCGAAGGAGGCCAGGGCGTCCACCCGGGCTTGCCCGGCATCCCGAACGTCCTCGTCTCGGCTGTACAGGGAGAAGCGCAGGGTGGCGGGATCGCGGCCCTCGGCCTCGCAGCGCGCCCGGACATCGGCCATGCGCCTGGCCACCTCGTCCGGGCCAAGGAACACGAAGTTGAGCTCGTCGGCGTACTTGACGGCGTAGCCCGCGGTGACCTTCTCGCCGTTGCCCCCGACGATGATCGGGATGCGCGGCTCCTGGAGGCCCTTCGGGACGTTGTAGGCATTCCGGACGTGCGCGTAGCGGCCCTCGAATGTCGCCTGGCCGGGCGCGAACATCGCCGTGATGACCTGGAGATGGTCGCCGAACGTCGCCATCCGCTCGGCCAGCGGCGGGAAGCCGTAGCCGTAAGCCCGCCACTCGTCCTCCTTCCAGCCGGCACCGATGCCGAGCTCGAAGCGACCGCCGCTGATGACATCGATGGTCGACGAGAGCTTTGCCGTGAGCGCCGGGTTCCGGAAGCCCGTGCACACGACCATGTGGCCGAGGCGGACTCGATGGGTCGCCATGGCCAGGGCCGAGAGCACCGAGAACGACTCGAAGGTGATCTCGTTGGTCGGTTTGGGCACGGTGTGGAAGTGATCGAAGACCCACAGGGACTCGAACCCGATGTCCTCGGCGTGCTCGGCGAGCTGCACGGTGCGCGCCCAGGCGTCAGCGGGGCACCATCCATCGTATTCGCCCTTCCAGCCCTGGGGTGCCATGAGTCCGACCTGCATCCGTGCCTCCTGTACGCGTCGCGCGCGCCTGTTCGTGTCCCGGTCAGTCTGCACTTCGTTCCGGATGTCGCATCGGACGGGTCGGCCGCGGCGCCGGTCGGCCGCGGGCCTATGCTCCGGTCATGGATGCCACCCCCGCCTTCGATCCGACCGCACCCCTCGCCGGACCACCCGACCCGTGGGCCCCGAGCGATACGCCCTCGGCGCGCACCGGTTCGCCGTTCCACATGACCGAGATGATCGCCGCGGAGCCGTATCTGGCGGAGCGGCTGCTGGCTCGGCTGGCGGCTCCGGGCGGCGCCGCGGCGGCGATCGTGCGCGCCATCACAGACGCGCTTGGCGCCGGCTCGCCGGTCGTCGTCACCGGTTGCGGCACCTCCGAGCATGGCGCCCTGGCCGTGGCCGAGATCCTGCGCGAGGCGACCGGCTCGCACCTGGTGACGAGTGCGCAGGCGTTCGAGCTCGCGCAGGAGCCGCCATCGAGCGGCCTGGTGGTCGGCATCTCCCATGAAGGCGCCACCGGGGCCACGAACGCGGCGCTCGGCGCGTCCCGTGCCGCGGGGGCGTCGACCGCGCTCATCACCGTCACCCGCCGCTCCCCGGGCGCCGCCCTGGCCGACATCGTCGTGGAGACCGAGGAGCTCGATCAGAGCTGGTGCCACACGGTCGGGTACGTCAGCCCGATCGTCGCGGGCACGGCCGTCGCCGGGCACCTGGCCGGATCCGCGGTCGCGGGCGCGCTCGTGCGCGAG
This sequence comes from Chloroflexota bacterium, assembly GCA_031416295.1. GTDB lineage: Bacteria > Chloroflexota > Limnocylindria > Limnocylindrales > CSP1-4 > SPCO01. The sequence goes on along the minus strand of JANOTJ010000056.1, from coordinate 555 downwards.
CTGATGGCATCGGGGCTATCGGCCGCGGCGACCGGCTCGGCCGAGGCCATCGCCAGGGCCCTCGCCGGCATCGATCATGTGCTCGTGCTGGGTTCCGGCGCCGACCGACCGGCCGGTCGCGAGCTCGTCCTCAAGATCGAGGAGGGGGCGTGGCTGCCGGCCGCGTACCGCGATCTCGAGGCGTTCCTGCACGGCCATCTCGCCGCCACGAACGTGTCCACCGGGCTCGTGGTCATCGCCACGGACCGTCGCGGCCGTGCGGCGCGGGTCGCCCGGGTGCGGGGCGCGCTCGCCGCCGCGCGCGTGATCGGCATGCCGACCGCCGCCATCGTGTCCGCCGATGCGGACGCCCTGGTCCCAGCCGAACTGACCAGCGTGGGTCGAATCGTCGTGGCGGAAGCACCGGTGACCGTGCCGGCCGCCGTAGCCGCGCTGCTCAGTAGCGCCACCGCCCTGCAGACCCTGACCGAGCGCCTCGCCCGGGTCCGCGGCATCAACCCGGACCCCATCCACCGCGACATCGACCGCTACCGCCTCGCCGCCGACGCCGCGGAC
>JANOTJ010000055.1:0-7845 GCA_031416295.1 Chloroflexota bacterium | reverse complement strand
GATGCCCTTCCTCGCCGATGCGATGCGCATCTTCGAGGCCGGTGTCGGAACGGCCGAGGACATCGATGCCGGGGCGCGCGTCGGGCTCAATCATCCGATGGGGCCGTTGGAGCTCGCCGACTTCATCGGCCTGGACGTCTGCCTCGGGATCATGCGCGTCCTGGATGCCGAGCTCGGCCTTGCCCACCTGCAGCCGCCGCAGGTCCTGGAAGCGCTCGTCGCCGCCGGGCACCTGGGCCAGAAGACAGGGCGCGGCTTCTACGTCTACCCGCGCGACTGACCGGCGGCCACGGCTTCTACGTCTACCTGCGCGACTGACCAGCGGCCACGGCCTCACCGATCACGCGCGCCAGCGTCTCCAGATCGAACGGCTTGGACAGCACGCCGACCGCGTGGGTCGCCGTGAACGCCTCGAGCTCAGCGTTCAGGATGTCGCCGCTCATGAGCACGAACGATCTCGCGAGTTCCGGTCGGCGGGTGACGATGGCGTGGTAGACGTCGACGCCGGACATGCCGGCCATCTGGTGATCGCACAGGATGGCGGCGATCGGACCGTCGTCGTGCGCCGCCACGGCCGCCTGGCCGGTCTCGAACAGGATCGGCTCATAGCCGGTCGCCCGGAGCGCCTTCCCAAGGAAGATCCGGATCGAGGTTTCGTCGTCGATCACCACGATGCGCGGCCACTCCACGCTGTCGCCGCCTGGGGTCGCGGGGACCGGCGGCATCGCTCGTGACCGCGGCCGGGCGGCCGGCGACACCGACTCGGCCGGTGGCTCCGACTCAGCCGTCGACGTGGTCGCGGCCAGCGGCTCCGACTCGGCCGCTGCTCGGGCGTGCGCTGCCAGGCCTTCGCCAAGCACACCGTGGACCGGCAGGTCGAAGGTGAAGGCCGCCCCACGACCGAGCGGGGAGGGCGTGTAGCGCAGCTCGCCACCATGCGCAGCGACGATGCCGAACGACACCGGGAGCCCGAGGCCCGTGCCGTCGGACGGCGGTTTGGTCGTGAAGAACGCGTCGAAGAGGCGGCCCACATGCTCGATGGCGACGCCGGGACCGTCGTCGGCGACGGTGATGCGAACCCGTTGCGCGTCCGCCGGCCCTTCCGCAAGAGCGCTGATGCGCAGGCGCGATCCGCCGCCATGGCGGATGGCGTAGACCGCGTTGTGGGTCAGATTGACCAGGACCTGCTGGAGCTGGCCGCGATCGAGCTCGACGGCCGGCAGGTCCTCGGGGATGTCGATCTCCACCTCGACGAGGCCGGGCCCGAGCGAGTACGACTGGAGGATGAGCACGCTGTCCACCAATGCCTTGATGGCCGTCGGGTGCCGCTCGGGCGGGCGCTGTCTCGCGAAGTCGAGGAGATTCTGGACGATCCGGCGGGTCCGGGAGGCCTCCTCGACGAGGAGGTCCGCATTGTGCCGAAGATCCTCGGGCAGGCTCGGATCGCGGCGGATCAGCTGGCTGAAGCCGAGGATCGCCGCCAGCGGATTGTTCAATTCGTGCGCGACGCCCGAGACGAGCTGACCCGTGGCTTCCATCTTCTGGGCCTGGATGAGCTCCCGCTGGAGGCGGTCCTGCTCGGTCAGGTCGCGGATCCGGAGCAGGAGCCGGGGCTGCCCGTCGACATCGATCGCGGCGACCTCCAACTCTCCCGGGAAGGACGTGCCGTCGCGCCGCACTCCGACGGCGCGGCGGGTGATCGATGGCGCGGTCCGCGACGCTCCCAGGCTGGCCCGGATGCGCTCCAGGTCGTCCTCGGCGAGCTCGCCGGGGGTTCGACCAAGGAGCCACTCCCGATCCGCCCCGTAGAGGCGCGCGGCCGCGTCGTTGGCGTCGATGATCGTGCCGTCCGGTGTGGCCACGAGGAGCGCGTCAGGGCCTTTCGCGAAGAGCGTCCGGTAGCGAGCCTCCGACGCGAGGATGCGTTCGCGGAGCTGGAAGTTCTCGACTGCGATCGAGGCGAACGTGGCGATCCGGTCGAGCGCGCCGCGATCGAGATAGAGCTCGTCGGCGGGCCGGTCGAAGTAGGCCGCGATGCCCCCGACGATCGTGTCATCGACCCGGATCGGGATGGCGGCATAGGCTGTCAGCCCGGATCCTCGGGCCAGTTCCAGCATGTCCATCGGCACCACGCCCGGCTCGAAAGACTCCATGAACGCTCCCTCGCCGGCCTTCCACCGCCGTAAGGCGGAACGGACGTCCGGCCGGGCCGCGCGCAGCCACTCCGCGATGGCCGGCGGGACGGCGACGATGCTCGAGACCGCCCACGACTGGCCATCGGGCCCGAGCAGGCCGTACGCGGTCCCGGCCCCGCCGAGGGCGGTGTTGATGAGCTGGGCCGAACGGTCGGCGAGCTCCTGGAGCGTGGTCACGTGGCCCCCGACGCGGGTCAGCTCCTCCAGCGCGCGAAGGCGCGCGGCGATCGCCCGCTCCGCCTCCGCTCGGCGCACGATCTCCTCGACCAGCCGGGCGTTCTCGAGGCTCCTCGCCACGTGCGACGCGACAAGCAGGATGGCCGCGTCCGAGGGCAGCACCGGATCGGCCTCTGCCCATCCGATGGCCAGCACGCCGACCAGCGCCTGGTCGCGGTGCAGGCCGACCATGACCATGGTTCCGATGCGCGCGTCGGCCAGGTGCCGGCGCGCCGCGGGGGTGAGTGGCATTCGGTCAAGGCTGCCCTTGATGACCCGGCCGACCTGAGCCACTGCGCGTACCGCCGGCGACTCTGCCCACGGCAACTCCGTGACCAGGGATGCGATCGGTGCCGGGATGTCGTGGCCGGCGAGGACCTGCCCGGCGACGCCGTCGGGGATGACGATGATGCCTGCCACCGTCCCGAGCGAGGTCCGCAGCACGTCGAGGGCGCGCTCGGCGGCGGCCACCCGCGATCGCGTCTCGCCACCGCTCGAGGCCAGTTCGCCGAGGGTGGCGAGCTCGCGCTCGACGCGCACGCTCGCCGTGACGTCGCGTTTGATGCTGAGCACGCCGATCGGCTCGCCGTTCGCATCGTCGAGTCGACTGAGGACGGTCTCGACGAAGCGTTCGTACCCGGCCAGACGCCCGATCCTCGGTCGATCGACGACCCGGCCGCCCCAGGCGCCGCTGTCGATCGCGATGGTCCGAGCACCGGCTGAGCTCGTGGCGGCTCCGACGATCGTCGAGTCGTAGAGCAACTCGATCGGTGTTCCGAGGGCGTCGCCGGCAGCGATGCCGTACAGGCGTTCGGACGCTTCATTCCAGACCACGACCCGGCGGTGCAGGTCCGTGACGACGACGGCGTCGGCCAGCAGGCGGCCGACGTGGATCAGCCCGGGGACAGCATCGAGCGGGGAGACGTAATCGGGCTCGGGCACGGGGCTATCCTAGCCGCCGTGAGCACCCACCTGACGGAAGAAGAGCGCCTGCTCCAGGCCACGGCCCGCGAATTCGCCCAGCGCGAGGTGGCCCCGGGGGCCATCGAGCGTGACGAGGCGGAACGCTACGACCGCGCGCTGTTCGCGGCGATGGGCGCCCTCGGGTTTACCGGAGCGCCACTCCCCGAAGCGGTCGGCGGAGCCGGCGTGTCGTACCTCGGCTGGGCGCTGGTCATGGAGGAGCTCGGTGCCGCGGACATGTCGGTGGCGGTCTCGATATCCGTCCACATCCTGTCGCAGCTCCCGGTGGTCACCTGGGGTACCGACGAGCAGCGTGCCCGCTGGCTGCCGGCGATGGTCAGTGGTGAGGCGCTCGGGGCCTTCGCGCTGACCGAGCCCCATGCGGGCTCCGATGCCGCCGCGATCCAGACCCTCGCTCGCCCCGTCGGCGGCTCGCCAGGCTCGCCCGAGGCGTACCGGTTGACCGGCACCAAGATCTGGATCTCCAACGCCCCCGAGGCCGACCGCTACCTCGTCTTCGCAACCCTGGATCCGGCAGCCGGATCGCGGGCCATCACCGCCTTCCTCGTCGAGCGCGATACGCCCGGCTTCCGGTTCGGAGCACGCGAGCACAAGATGGGCATCCGCTCGTGCCCGGCCGCGGAGATCGTCTTCGAGGACTGCGAGATTCCGGTCGAGAACCGCCTGGGGGAAGAAGGTGGGGGATATCGGATCGCCCTCTCGGCGCTCGGCGAGGGACGGGTCTCCATCGCCGCGGCATGCGTGGGTCTGGCCCGCGCCGGCCTGGAGTCGGCGGCGCGCTACCTTGGCGACCGCGAGGCCTTCGGTGCGCCACTCAGCGCACAACAGGGCCTCCGGTTCATGCTCGCGGAGATGGCCCGAGACGTGGCGGCGGCTCGGGCGCTGACCCACCTGGCCGCGGCGGCTCGCGATCGAGGCGAACCGCTAGGTGAGCTGTCGTCGCTCGCGAAATGGAGCGCGTCCGACGCCGCGATGCGCGTCGCCACCGACGCCGTCCAGCTCTTCGGCGCCAGCGGCTACTCCCGCGAGACGGGCATCGAGCGCCTGATGCGCGACGCGAAGGGCGCCCAGATCTACGAGGGCACCAATCAGATCCACCGCGAGATCGTCGCCACCGAGGTCCTCAAGCGGGCGGGTAGTGCCTGGCACCGTGGCCCACCGGGCGTAGAATCCTGACATGCAACAACCCGATGGCCAGACCTACGTCAATGGTCAGACCTACATCGTGAGCGCGGCGAGAACGCCGATCGGCAAGTTCGGCGGCGCGTTGAGCACGGTCCCGGCCACCGACCTCGGCGGCGTCGCGATCCGGGCGGCCATGGAGCGCGCCGGCCTGGACCCGGCCACGACCAAGCTTGACGACGTGCTGATGGGCCAGGTCCTCCAGGCCGGCAGCGGCCAGTCGCCGGCTCGCCAGGCCGCGCTCAAGGCCGGCCTCCCGGACTCGACCAGCGCAACGACCATCAACCGCGTGTGCGGCTCGGGGCTGAAGGCGATCATGCTGGCTGCGGCGGAGATCCGGGCCGGTGATGCCGATCTCGTCATCGCGGGCGGCATGGAATCGATGAATACCGCGCCCTACCTGCTCCCGGGCGCCCGCTTCGGCCTCCGTCTGGGCAATGCCGAGCTCATCGACTCGACCGTCAATGACGGCCTGTGGTGCGCCATCGAGGACTGCCACATGGGCACCCACGCCGAGCGCGTGGCGATCAAGGAGCAGGTCAGTCGCGAGGACCAGGACGCCTTCGCCCTGGCGAGCCACCGGAAGGCCATCGCCGCCATCGACGGCGGACGGTTCAGTGCCGAGTTGGCGCCCGTGACGGTGCGTGACGCCAGGGGTCGCGAGACCGTCGTGTCCGAGGACGAGGGCCCGCGGCGAGACTCCACGGCCGAGGCGCTGGCGCGACTCAAGCCGGCCTTCGCCCTGCCCGACGGCGACGACCGCGGCGACGCGACGGTCGGAACGGTGACCGCCGGCAATGCGCCCGGGATCACGGACGGCGCGGCCGCTACGCTGATCGCCAGTGAGCGCGCCGTGGAGCGCCTCGGCCTGACGCCCATCGCGCGCATCGTCGGCTACGCGCAGGCCGAGGTGGCGCCCAGGTGGCTGTTCCTGGCCCCGGTGGAGGGCGTCAAGCGCCTCCTGGAGCGAGTCGAGCTGCCCATCGAGGCGTTCGACCTCATCGAGATCAACGAGGCATTCGCGGCCCAGGTCCTGGCCGATGGGCGCGCCCTCGGGTTCGACTGGGCCAGGGTCAACGTGAATGGCGGGGCGATCGCCCTGGGTCATCCGATCGGGGCGAGTGGTGCCCGGATCGTGGCCACGCTCCTCCACGAGCTGGTCCGCAGGCAGGCGCGCTATGGCCTCGCCACGCTGTGCCTCGGTGGCGGCGGCTCGGTCGCGATGGCGGTCGAGCGAGTCTGATCGAGCGAGTCTGATCGGGCGGCAAGCCTGGATCGTCCCGCCGGATTCGGCGTCGACCGCAGATCAGGTGCCGGGGGTCGACTCCGCGTCGTCGGGGTCGTCGGACGAATCGGGCTTGGCGGCATCGCGCGCGGCCTTCTCGGCGGCCTTGGCGGCGAACTTGTCCGCCTTCCAGGCCTTCCAGCCCGGATGACGTTCGCCCTGGACCTTGGGACCACCGGCCCACGGCGGCTTGCCAGGTTCTCGGATGGCCACGCCATCGACCGACTCGACATCGAGCTCGGTCGAGCCCTCGTGGGTGGTCCCGGCGACCTTGACCGTCTTCCCGACGAAGGCCTTCAGGGGATGATCCTCGCCCCAGTACCAGCCGGGCCCCGCCTCGAGCTCCCAGGCGCTGCCGCCCACGGTCATGGAGAAGGTCGGCCGGCCTTTCGCATCGGTGGCGCTCGACACTACGCCCCGGAGCTCCTTCGCGATCTCCGGGCCCCTGGCGGCCTTGTCCGGCTTCTCGGCCTTGTCCACCTTCGGGGCCTCGGTGGATGTCGCGCCCGGGCGGGCCGACGGATCGGCGCCGAGGACCGGCAGCGCGACGACGACGGCAAGGGCGGCCGCGGCGAGGAACAGGAAAGGTCGGTTCGGACGAGGCATGGCCGCAGTGTGGCCCATCCTTCGGGCGTCGTACACCGCCCCACGGCTCGGATTGTGCGCGTTGGCACGAATCGTGGTGTCGCGAGGCACCACGACCTCGGCCGCTCGACCGCCCCGATACACTGCGACCATGACCGAGACCAGCATCGAGACCAGCATCGAGACGCCGACGTTCAAGCACTTCATCGCGGGCGAATGGTGCGCATCCGCGAGCGGCGTGACCTTCGAGAGCCACAACCCGGCCGACGGCCGCGACGTCGTCGGTCGATTCCAGCAGGGCACCGCCGCGGATGCGGCGATGGCCATCAAGGCGGCCGAGACCGCGCTGCCGATGTGGCGGCGGACCCCTGCGCCGAAACGCGGCGAAATCCTGTACGTCTTCGCGGCACTGATGGCCGAGCACAAGGAGCGGCTGGCCAGGGCGATGACCCGCGAGATGGGCAAGGTCCTCGCCGAGGCGCGCGGCGACGTGCAGGAAGGCATCGATATCGCCTACCTCATGGCCGGCGAAGGACGCCGGATGGCCGGCGAGACCGTCCCATCGGAACTGCCCGACAAGTGGGCGATGTCCATCCGCCAGCCGATCGGCGTGGCCGGGATCATCACCCCCTGGAACTTCCCCATGGCCATCCCGTGCTGGAAGATGATGCCGGCCCTGGTGACCGGCAACACGGTGGTCCTGAAGCCGTCCAGCGACACGCCCCACTGCGCGACGCTGCTCGTCGAGCTCCTGGCCGAGGCCGGATTCCCGCCCGGCGTGGTCAACCTCGTCACGGGAACTGGTGGCGCGGTCGGCAACGCCATCGTCGATTCGCCGGACGTCGGCGTCATCTCGTTCACGGGCAGTTCGACGACGGGAAAGTCGATCGCCGCGAAGGCCGGTGCGAAGTTGAAGCGGCTGTCCCTGGAGTTGGGGGGCAAGAACGGCGTGGTCGTGCTCGCCGACGCCGACCTCGATCTGGCCACGGACGGGATCCTGTGGTCGGCCTTCGGCACGACCGGCCAGCGCTGCACGGCCTGCTCCCGCGTGATCGTGGATCGCGCTGTCGTCGAGCCGTTGCTCGAGCGCCTCGAGGCGCGTACGCGCACGCTGCGCCTCGGCGATGGCCTGCTGCCGACGACCGACGTCGGGCCGCTGATCAACGCGGGCGCCGTGGACAAGGTCGCGTCCTACATCGAGATCGGGCGGAGCGAGGCTGAGCTCGTCATCGGCGGAGGCCGCGCGACCGAGGGCGACCTTGGGCACGGGCACTTCTTCGCCCCGACGATCTTCGCCGGCGTGGGGGCCATGGATCGCATCGGCCAGGAGGAGATCTTCGGCCCGGTCCTGAGCGTCATCCCGGTCGACGGCTACGGCGAGGCGATGCTCGCCCTCAA
>JANOTJ010000054.1:0-2093 GCA_031416295.1 Chloroflexota bacterium | reverse complement strand
TGCGCACCACACGGCCATCGACCACGCGGCGGCGGCCCTCGCCCTCGGTCATCCCGACGCGATCGAGCTGCACGCGCTCATCGGCCGCGCCCGCACGCGCCTTGGCGACTACGGGGGCGCGGTCGCCGCGTTCGAGGCGGCAGCCGCCCGGGCGACGCCGTCGGAGCTGCCCGCCATCGAGTGGGAGATCGGCCGGGCCCGCCTGCGTCGCGGCGACCTCGCCGGGGCGGACCGCCATCTCGCGACCGCCGTGGAGGGAGGCGCAGCGAGTCCGGCTGTCGAGGCCCGTGTCTGGGTGGACCGGAGCGTCATCCGCCGTCGGAGCGGGGACGTCCCAGGAGCCGTCGAAGCCGCTCGTCGGGCACTGGCCGTGGCGGACGACGCCGCCGATGCGCCAGCGGTCGGCGCAGCACGACGGATGCTCGGACTGTGTGCGCTCGATGCCGACGATCCGGTGGCCGCGATCGCCGAGCTGAGCCGGGCGGTCCAGGCGTCGGCGGCAGATCCCGACCCGTCGTCGGGGATCGCGGCGCTCGTCGGGCTCGCGCTGGCGACGGCCGCGGCCGGCGACATCGATGTCGCGCTCGCCCATGGCGCCGCGGCGCTCGCGGACTGTCGGCGCATCGGCGACCGGCATCTGGAGGCGGCCGTGGAGAACCACCTCGGGGACCTGCTGCATGCGGCCGGCCGGGACGATGATGCGCGCGATCACCAGCGCCGCGCGGCGGCTGCGTTCGCCGAGCTCGGCGGTGACCCGGCGGACCCTGATCCCGGGATCTGGATGCTCGCCGCCTGGTGAGCCGGCGTCAGCCGCCCAGGGGCGTGCCTGCCGTGAACTCGAAGTCGGGCCACGTCCCGGTGAGGCACACCGGGCCGTAGGTGACCGCATCCTCGATGTCGAAGGTCGCGCTGATCGGCCGCCCATCGCCGGCCTCGTCTGCCGCCTGGGCGCCGAGCACCAGCCAGTCCGGCGGCGTCTCGTGGCCTTCGAGGGCGACGGTGCCCATGTAGGCGGTCAGATCGGCCCACGTCGCGGTCGCGTCCACGCCCACGAAGAAGACGCCGTTCGGCGTGCCGGCCGGACCGCTGTAGCGCAGCTGGTACAGGCCGGGCGTCGTGCCTCCCCCGCCTTCGCGGGTGGCCGTGCAGGTCGTGCCGTCGAAGCTCACGGCGATCGTCCCGCCAAGGGAGAACGGGGTCGCGCGCGGACCGCCGCGGCGGAGTGCCTCCAGCAGCGCGGTCTCGGTGGCGCCACGGTCGGCGGTCGTCGCGTAGCGGACCGGCCGTCCGGCGTCCTCCCTCGTGATCCTGCCGTCGGCGCCGGCGGTCATGTCGGCCTTGGACCAGGTCACGAGCTCGGGCAGGCTGATGGTGAGTGCCGCGAGCTCGTCCCAGAGCTGCTGCCCCTCGTCGGCGAGGAGCCGCGCCGGGTGGCGCAGGAGCAGCTCGTACAGCAGGTCCGCACCGGCCGCAGCGTGGTCGGCGGCGAGCCGTTCGATGAGATCCGCCGGGACGGGCACGTCGTCGGTCGCGTCGAGCGGGACGAGGTCGATGGGCACATCCGTGGCGAACACGGCCGCGACCGCCGAAGGATCCGCGTAGGCGTTCCACTCGAGTGGGTCGTCGCCGCCGAGCGTGTCCGTGTGGACGTTGCCCGGTGCGTCCACCGTGCCGAGCATGGCGTGGATCCCGGCCACCCGGTCGGACAGGGTGGGGTCCGCGGCAAACGCGTCCTCGAGATTGGTCCACGGGCCGAGCGCGATGATCGTCGGCGCGCTCGGGCTGCCCTCGATGGCCCGGGCGATGACCGTGGCGGCGTCGTCGGGCAGGCCGACCGACGGCTTGGGGACGATGTCGAGACCGTAGCCGTCGTCGGCGACGACCCGCCACTCGTCGGGAAACGGGTGGGCGTCCGGTCCACCGTCCTCGCGCCCGCAGCCGAACGGGATGTCGGGCGTGCCCATCTCATCGAGCAGGTAGCGCGTCACGCGCATGCCGCCGGCACAATGGACGAGCCCCGTGCCACCGATGGCGATGGCCCGCACATCGAGCCTGGGATCGCGCAGCAGGATCGCGATCGCCGCGAGGTCGCT
>JANOTJ010000053.1:0-14384 GCA_031416295.1 Chloroflexota bacterium | reverse complement strand
GCTGCGCTGTCACCACTGCGGTCGGGCGACACCGCCCGCGACGCGTTGCCCGTCGTGCGGCTCGCCACGCATCCGCTACCTGGGCGGCGGCACGGAGCGCGTGGAGCGTGAGGTCCGGGCCTCCCACCCGCGGCTGCGGGTGCTGCGCCTGGATCGTGACATCGCCGAACGACGAGGCGCCGCCGCTCGGGTCATCGATGCGTTCAGCGCCGGGCAGGCGGATGTGCTCGTCGGCACGAGTCTCGTGGCCAAGGGCCTCGACGTTCCGGGTGTGACCCTGGTGGGCGTCGTCTCCAGTGACATCGCCCTCAACCTGCCCGACGAGCGCGCCGCCGAGCGGACGTACCAACTGCTCAGCCAGGCCGTGGGCCGGGCGGGTCGGGGCGATCGCCCGGGGAGGGCCATCCTCCAGACTTACCAGCCCGACCACCCGGCGATCCGAGCCGTGGCCGATGGCGACGCCACGACCTTCTACTCGGCGGAGCTGGACCTCCGTCGTCGATTCGGGTCGCCGCCTTTCGGTCGGGTCATCAAGCTGACCGTCGCCCTGCCCGATCGCGACGCCTCGGAACGGGAGGGCACGGCGATGGCCGAACGACTGCGCGGGCGCATCGCCGACCTGGCTGTCGAGCGCTCAGCGTCGGTGGCCGGGCCCGCGCCCGCGTACATCGCCCGGCGCAACGACCGCTGGCGGTTCAACGTCGTCCTTCGAGCGCACGACCCGCGGACGATCCTGCGCGACGACCCGGGACCGCCGTGGTCCGTGGACGTGGACCCGGAATCGCTGCTGTAGGTCGCGCGATCAGTCGGTGCTGAGCCGATAGGCGACGGCGACGCCGCCGACCATCCGTTCCAGGCCCTGCAGGCACTCCAGCTGCGAGGCATCGAGATCGACCGGGGCGAGCCCCTGGGCCGCGACCGTCTCCTCGTCCACGAGTCCCCAGCGAGTCGGCTCGTAAACCATCACGATGTCGGTATCGAGCGTGCGCTCGGCCTCGATGACCAGCGCCGTCTGTGCCGGATCGAGCTGTGCGAACGTCCAGGCCTCGGCCATCTGCGTTCCTCCGCTTGGGCCGGCCGCACGCTGCGACCGCGCCGGGGCGATGATACCCCCAGCCGACGAAGGTCCCGGATGACCGGAACCTCGCGTCCGTGGGACGATGCGCGGACCAGGAGGAGACAACCATGACCGACCAGACGACCCCCCCCCCGACCCCCCCGACCGACCCGACTGAGCCCAGCGCGGGAGCCTCCACGGAGACTTCGTCGGGTGGCGGCCTCGGGGCGACCGCCACGAGCGTGCTCGAGTCGCTGCGCGATGCCGTCGGAGACCTCGCCGAGCGCGCTGCGCCGGCAGTCAAGGAGATCAGCATCAAGGCCGCGGAGCTCGCCGCGAGCGCCGCGGACAAGGCGGCACCATTTGCCCGCAAGGCCGGCGAGGCGACGGCGGATGCCAGCGGCAAGCTAGCCGAGAAGTCGCGCGAGTGGGCCTCCGGCGTGCGCCAGGCGCTCGATGGTTCGGACGCCCCGGCGGCCGCCAGGGATGCCGCGGAAGACGCCCCGGCGGCCGCCGCCGATGCCGCGGATACCGTAGGCGATGCGGCCGCTGACGCCGCGGACGAGGTCAGCGACGCCGCGGACGATGCGACTGATCGCGCCAGCCGATGAGCGTCCGTCCCATCGTCCTCCTCGGCGACCCGCGCCTGCGCCTCAAGGGCAAGCCGGTCGAGGGCTTCGGGAAGTACCTCCACGAACTGCTCGATGATCTCGCGCACACGATGCGCGATGCGCCGGGTGTGGGCCTCGCCGCACCCCAGCTCGGGGAGCCGCTGCAGGCCTGTGTCATCGAGGTCGAGAGCCAGCTGTACGAGCTCGTCAATCCGCGCATCGTGCGGGCTAGCGGCGACGACCGCGACCTCGAGGGCTGCCTGTCCATCCCGGGCTACGTGGCCTACGTGACCCGCCACGAGCGGGTCTGGGTCGTCGCCCAGGATCGGCACGGCAAGCGCATCAAAGTGTCCGGCACAGGCCTCCTTGGCCGGGCGCTCCAGCATGAGCTGGACCACCTGGACGGCAAGCTGTACATCGACTACCTCGAGTCGATGGATGAACTCATGCCCGTCGGGCAGGGCGACGACGACGCCGAGGTCCGCGAGGCGATGAGCGCCCTGGCGTGACCGACGCCCGGGTCCCGGTCGTCTACCTTGGGAGTGGCGGGTTCGGGCGACCCGCCCTGGAGCGCCTCGCTGCGCACCCGGCGGTCCGGATCGTCGGCGTCGTGACCGCCCCGCCACGGCCGGCCGGTCGTCATGGACCCGTGACGCCCACGGTCATCGGCGAGCTCGCGCGCGCGCTCGGCCTTGGGCCCGTGCTGATCCCGGAACGGCTGCGCGCCGTGGACGCGATCGGCGCGGTCCTGGCGCTGAAGCCGGCACTCGTCGTGCTCGCCGATTACGGGCAGATCGTGCCGGCGGCGCTCCTGGGCCTGCCCCACGGCGCCCTCAACCTGCACCCGTCGCTGCTGCCCCGGCATCGCGGGGCGACGCCCATCCCGGCCGCGATTCTGGCCGGCGACGCGGAGACCGGCGTGACCCTGATGCGCATGGATGCGGGCTTCGACACGGGACCGATCGTCGCGCAGGAACGGGTCGCGCTCGATGGCACGGAGACGACGCCGGCCCTTGAACACGCGCTGGCACACGTGGCGGCGGATCTCCTGCGTGACAGCCTCGGACCGTGGCTCGCCGGGTCGCTCGTCGTCACGCCGCAGGCGGAAGCCTCGGCGACGCGGACCCGGCCGCTCCGGCGCGAGGACGGGCGCCTGGATCCGCAGCTCTCCGCGGCTGCGCTGGAGCGGCAGGTGCGCGCCCTGCAGCCGTGGCCCGGGTCGTTCGTGGAGACCGTACTCGGGCGCCTCGTCATCTGGGCGGCCTCGGCGGAGGACGGCGACACGGCCCAGGGCACGGGCGAAACGGCGGAGGTGGGAACAAGGGTCGGTGTCATCGATGGCGGCGGTCTGGTGACCCTCGACGGGCGTCTGCGATTGCACGAGGTCCAGCCCGCGGGTGGCCGACGGATGCCCTGGGACGCCTATGTCCGTGGTCGACCGGCGATCGTCGGCAGCGCTGTCGTGTCGGATCAGTGACGTGCTGCGCTAGCATCGTGTCGTGACCGTGGAGACGACGACCGATCCGCGCCCCGGCATCGCGGGCCTGACCCCCGACGAGTTGTCGGGATGGGTGACCGCCCAGGGTCAGCCCGGGTACCGCGCCCGCCAGATCGCCGACGCGGTCTGGAAGGCCGGCGGCCTGACCGATGCCGCCGCCGTGCGCACCCTGCCGGCGGCCGTGCGCGAGGCCCTCGAGCGCGATTTCACCCTCGACACGGTGGCCGATACGGAACTGCGCATCGCCGACGAAGGGCTGACCGAGAAGGCCCTCCATCGACTCGGCGACGGGGCCCTCATCGAGTCGGTCCTGATGCACTACCCGGCGCGCGGCGCGTCGCGCGAACGGCACACGCTGTGCATCTCCAGCCAGGCCGGCTGCGCGGTCGGCTGCCCGTTCTGCGCGACCGGCGAACTCGGGTTCGGACGGGACCTCTCGACCGCGGAGATCGTGGACCAGGTCCGGCAGGCGGCCCGCCGCCTCGCGGTCGATGGCAAGCGCCTGACCAATATCGTGTTCATGGGCATGGGCGAGCCGCTGCTCAACCTGGATCGGGTGCTGGCCGCCGTGGAAGCGCTCAACGACCCGGGTCGCTTCGGCCTCGGGGCGCGGCACATCACCGTTTCCACGTCGGGGGTCGTGCCCGGGATCCGCCGCCTGACCGCCCTCGGCCCCCAGTTCACCCTGGCCATCTCGCTGCACGCCGCGCGCGACGCGCTGCGGGACGTGCTCGTGCCACTCAACCGGCGCTGGCCGGTCGCCGAGGTCGTGGCCGCGGCGCGCGACCACGGTCGGGCCACGGGTCGGCGGATCAGTTACGAGGTCACCATGATCTCCGGCGTCAATGACACCCCGGCCGACGCCGAGGCCATCGTGGACGTCATCGGCGGCGACCATGCCCACGTCAACCTCATCCCCATGAACCCGGTGGCGCATACGCCCTGGCAGGCGAGCCCGATGGCCGTCATCGAGGCATTCGCGGCGACCCTCCAGGCCGCCGGCATCAGCACGACCATCCGGCGCAATCGAGGCCAGGAGGTCGGTGCAGCGTGCGGCCAGCTGGCGGCCGAACGGGCCGGTGAACCGCCGGCGCCCGTGGTGGCCCGGCGCCGCGAGCTGCTGGTGATCGCCAGCGCCGACGCGCTCCGCGGCGAACGCAGCCACGAGCCGGTTCCGGCCGGGGTGGGGGAGGCATGACCATCCTGCGCCACTCGCGCATCGCCGCGAGCATCCTCAATGCGGACCTCTCGAACCTCGGTAATGCGGTGCGTCGGGTGCAGGCCGCCGGGGCCGACCGCATCCATCTCGACATCATGGACGGCCACTTCGTCCCGAACCTCACGTTCGGGCCGCGGACCATCGCGGGCATCCGGCGACGGACGCGCATGCCGCTCGACGCCCACCTGATGATCAGCGAGCCCGGGCGCTACATCCGCGAGTACCTGGATGCCGGATGCGACTCGGTGACCATCCACGTCGAGATCGATGAGCCGATCGAGCCCACCCTTCGGGCGATCAAGGCCGCCGGTCGCGCGGCCGGCCTGGCCCTCAAGCCGGGCACGTCGATCGAGGCGCTCGAGCCCTATGCGCCGCTCATCGACATCGTGATGATCATGACCGTCGAGCCCGGCTTCGGCGGGCAGTCGTTCATGCGCTCCGTGCTCGAGGCCAAGGTCGCCCCGGCCCGCCAGGTCCTGCGCCACAAGCTCGTCGGTGGCGAGATCCACGTGGACGGTGGGGTCAATCGCGAGACCGCCGAGATCATCGGCTCGCTGGGCGTGGACTTCATGGTCGTGGGCTCGGCGCTGTTCCTCAAGGGTCGCGACATGGCTCGCGAAGTCCGGCTCATCAAGGCGCTCGCCGACGAGGGCTTCCAGTACGGCCAGAACGAGGGCGTGCCGCCCGGCCCCGACCGGATGGTCGTCGTGGCGACCCTGCCCAAGCACCTCGCCCAGCGCCTGTGGGCGGAGATCCACGACGGTGGGCTCCCTGCGGTCATGCTTCGTGGCGACGGCCAGATCAATCCCGACGGTGTCCGCGACTACGACCTGCTCGTCCCGCGCGACATCGAGGGCGTCATCCACGAGCGCCACGATCCGTCGCGGGACGCACTGTTGCTGGAGGCCGAGTCGTGGCGAACCTCGCTGCCGGTGCCTGCGTCGCTGGCCGGCGAGCCGGCCGCAGATCCGGGCACCGCGCCCGCGTGAGGGCGCTCCTCCAACGGACCAGCGGGGCGGCCGTCAGCGTCGACGGCGTGACGATCGGCGCCATCGGGACGGGCCTTGTGGTCCTGCTCGGGGTGGGGCCTGACGATGACGAGACCAGCGCCGTGTCCCTGGCCCGGCGGGTCGTCGAACTGCGCATCTTCCGCGATGCGGAGGGCCGCACGAACCATGCGCTCAGCGACGTCGCCGGAGCGGTGCTCGTCGTCTCGCAGTTCACGTTGTTCGCGGACACCCGTCGAGGTCGACGTCCAGGGTTCACCGGCGCGGCGCCGCCCGACCTCGCGGAACGCCTGTACGAGCGCTTCTGTGCCGCCCTGCGCGACCTCGGGGTGGTCGTCGCCACGGGCCGCTTCGGCGCCGAGATGGCCGTGACCCTGACCAACGACGGCCCGTTCACGATCTGGCTCGACACCGCCGATCGGTGACTCGCTGAGCCGCGGGCGCGGGCGCGGGCGGAGTGGCGGCCCGGCACGGAATCAGAACGACCGGCGCCTCAAGGGCACCGGTCGGGGGAGCGCAGACCGGCGACGCGCGCCGGGCGGTCAGCCTACTTGGACGACTTCAGGAGGGTGCGCCGGCAGCGGGTGCAGACGAGGGCCTTGACCGGGGCACCTTTCTGCTGGATGACGAGCGGCTGCAGGTTGGGCTGAAGGCGGCGGTGGGCGCGCACGCGGTTCATGCCCGACGACTGCGGGTTGAAGCCGCCCATGGACGCTTTGCCGCAGATCGCGCAGGAACGGGCCATGCTGAACCTCGAACGATGGTCGGGATGGGGGGCACGAGCCGACAGGCCCGGGCGGGGCGGTATGATAGCACACGACCGCGGCGGTCCACCCATGGCCCAGGCGGCCCACCCACGGCCTTGGCCTCCCACCCGCTTCCGACCTGCACGGAGGATCCATCCCGCGTGGCCATCCGACCAACACCCGGCCGATCGCTCGTCACGCGCCGTGCCGTGGCCGATATCGTACGCACGGCGACCCTTGGTTCGTATGGTGTCACGGGCTTCGCCGGCGGGCCGATCCAGCAGCTCATCGGCGTTCTCGGGCTCGGTCAGCCGGGTCTCGCCGTGCGACTCGGGCAGGGTATCCACATCGAACTCGATCTGACGGTCGCCCTGGGCGTCCCGATCGCGGAGGTGGCCCGCCAGCTGGACTCCGCAGTGCGCTACGCGATCCGCCGGGCCCTCGACGAAGACGTCGCGAGGCTGGTCATCCACATCGATGGGCTGCGCGTGCAGCCTGGGCATGTGCCCCAGGAGGCGGTAGCCAGCGACCCGACCGTGGTCCGCACCCGAGATCTCGCGGACAGCGGCACGGACGTCGCCTAGATGACCCGGCGCGCATGTGACGGGAACGGCCTGCTCGACGCGTTCCGGGCGGCGGTCGCGAACCTCGAGGCGCATGTCGAGGAGATCAACGGCCTGAACGTCTATCCGGTCCCCGACGGGGACACCGGCTCCAACATGTACGCCACGGTCAAGGCCGCGCTGGACGAGGCCGAAGCCGTCGCCGGCCAGCCCGCCGATCGGATCGCGGCGGCCATCAGCTACGGGGCCCTGATGGGCGCCCGGGGCAACTCCGGGGTCATCACCAGCCAGATCTTCCGAGGCATGGCCGAGGGCCTCGGCGGCAAGCGCCGCTTCAACGGCCTGGATCTCGCGCATGCGCTCTCGCAGGGCACCAGGACGGCCTACAGCGCGGTCGCCAAGCCTGTCGAGGGCACGATCCTGACCGTCATCCGCGAATCAGCCGCCGGCGCCGTCGAGGCTGCCGAACGCGACAACGACATCGAATCGGTCCTCGGTGCGACCCTCGCCGCAGCCGACAAGTCGGTGGCGCGGACCCCGAGTCTGCTGGCCATCCTGCGCGAGGCGGGCGTCGTGGACGCCGGCGGCCAGGGCCTGTATCGGCTGTTCCAGGGAGCCTTGCTGCACCTCGCCGGGAAGAGTCCGGCAGGTGCCGTCAAGCGACCAGCCGCGACGCCCGGACCCAAGCCGAGCACGCTTGTGGCCCATGCCGACGAGGGCTTCGGGTACGAGACGATGTTCCTGCTGCGCGCCGTCGGCCACCAGCCGCTGGACGTCGACGCCATCCGCGACCACCTCGAGTCGATCGGCGAATCCGTGCTCGTGGCCGGCGACGGCCGGGCACTCAAGGTCCACGTCCACAACGCGCGCCCGGACCTCGTCATCGGCTACGGCCTGACCCTCGGCGACATCAGCCGGATCACCGTGGAGAACCTGGACAACCAGGCCAGGGACGTGCGCGAGACGCGTGCCGCGGAGTTCACCGGCGGCGCACCGGAGACCACCGAATCGAGCATCGCGGCCACATCGGACGGAGCGACGAGTGGCTCGACGCCCGGCGCCGACCTGCCCAGCCTGGCGGTCATCGCGGTCACCGCGGGCGACGGACTGGCCGCCATCTTCCGCGACTTCGGGGTCGCCGCCGTCGTGCAGGGCGGCCAGTCGGCCAACCCGAGTACGGGCGAGTTGCTCATGGCCGTCAACGCGGTCCAGGCGCGCGAGATCCTGCTCCTGCCCAACAACCCGAATGTCGTCCTCGCCGCGCGCCAGGTCGCGCAGATGAGCGAGCGCCCGGTCTCGGTCGTCCCGACGCGCAACGCAGCCGAGGGGTTCGCGGCCCTGCTGGCGCTCGATCCGGGGCAGGACGCGACCGCCAACACGGCGCCCATGACCGAGGCCGGCCGGGCGATCCAGACCCTGGTCGTGACCGAGGCGGTTCGCGACGCGACGATCGGCGGTCGGAAGGTCAGGAAGGGCCAGACCATCGCGCTCGATCCGGACGACGGCCTGGTCGCCGTCGACAACGACCGGGAGAAGTGCGTGCTCGCCGCGATGGCCGCGCTCACTCCAGGCTACGAGCTCGTGACCGTCTTCTACGGCGATGGCGCGGATCTCGCCGAGGCGGAGGCCGTCGCTAAACGGATCGGCGTGCTCGTTCCCGGCACGGAGGTCGAGGTCCGGTTCGGGGGCCAGCCCTTCTACCGGTACCTGATCTCCGCCGAGTAGCCGGACGGACCCCGAGCGGCGATGACGACGAAGACGGCCGCCCCGCCACCGACCGATCCGGTCGAGGTCCTCGCCGTGCCCCTTCACCAGGCCGGCCTGACCGCCGGACCCAGCCTCCGCCGCGCCGGCCTGCGTCTTGGCTGGTACGACGTCCGCGACCTGCTCTTCCACCTGCCCCGCCGCTACGACGACCTGCGCGAGATCTCGAAGCTCGGCGACCTGGTCCTCGCGGAGGAGGGTAGCGTCGTCTCGGCCAGGGCCACCATCGAGAGCATCCGCGTCCAGCCGGGTTTCCGCCGCAAGACCCAGCGGACCGTCGCCGAGCTCGAGGACGGGACCGGACGGATCAAGGCCGTCTGGTTCGGACGCCGCTACATCGAACGTCGTCTCCACGACGGCGACGAGATCGTGATCTCGGGCCGGCTCAAACGCTTCGGGCGCGACCTCGTCATCGATAACCCCGACTTCCAGGCCGCGACCGACGATGGCAGCTCCCTCCACGCGGGTCGGATCGTGCCGGTCTATCGGCTGACGGCCGGGCTGACCTCGGCGCGCCTGCGCGTGGCGATGCGCGAGGCACTGGACCGGGCCGGCCATGCGTACCCCGAGTACCTGCCGGCGGAGCTCCGCCGCGCGGAGGGACTGGAGCCCATCGCGAAGGCGCTTGAGGCGGCCCACTACCCGCCTTCGTTCGAGGCGCGCGACGCGGCGCTGCAACGGCTCGCCTTCGATGAGCTGTTGGCGCTCCAACTCGGCATGGTCGGCCGCCGTCGGGCTCGAGGTCGGGATCGGGCCCCGCTGATCACCGTCGACGCCGCGACTGATATCGCGATCCGGAGCACCCTCACCGAGGTGTTGACGCGACGGGTCGGGCGCGAGGTCACCCTGACCGACGACCAGGTACGCTCCATGGACGACGTCCGGCGGGACCTCGCGGGCACGAGCCCGATGCTCCGGCTGCTCCAGGGCGATGTCGGATCGGGCAAGACCGCGGTCGCGGCCTACGCCCTCGCGGCGGCCGCCCGAGCCGGGTTCCAGGGCGCGCTCCTCGCCCCGACCGACCTGCTCGCGCGCCAGCATCTCGAAACCGTTGGCGCCCTGCTCGCAGACCTAGGGATCGATGTCCTGCTGCTCGCGGGCTCGCTCAAGGCCGCGCAGCGCACGCGCGCGCTCGAGGCGATCGCCAGCGGTCAGGCCTCGGTCATCGTCGGGACCCATGCGCTCTTCCAGGACGCCGTTCGGTTCGCTCGGCTGGGCGTGGCCATCATCGACGAGCAGCACCGCTTCGGGGTGGACCAGCGCGGGGCACTGGAGGCGAAGGCGGGCGTGGCCACCGCCCCGCACGTCCTGCTCATGACCGCGACCCCGATCCCGCGCACGCTCGGGCAGGTCCTGTACGCCGACCTCGACGTGTCCGACCTGCGCACGCCGCCGGCGGGACGTCTGATCATCCGGACGGGGATCCGGCGGCCGGACGGGCTCGAGGCGACGTGGGCCAGGGTCCGCGAGGAGGCCGCCGCAGGGCACCGCACCTTCGTCGTGGTGCCGCTGATCGAGGAGGGGACCGAGGGCGCGGACGACGCGATGGGCTCGTCCGCAGTGGCCGCCGAGTCCGAAGCCATCCGCCTGACCGAGCTGCTCGCGCCGCTCCGGGTGGGCCTCGTGCACGGGCGCCTGAAGCCCGTCGATCGCGACGCGGAGATGTCACGGTTCCGGGACGGCGAGCTCGACGTGCTCGTCGGCACGACCGTCGTGGAGGTCGGCGTGGACGTCCCGGCGGCGACGATGATGATCATCCAGGGCGCGGACCGCTTCGGGCTCGCCCAGCTCCACCAACTCCGGGGACGGGTCGGCCGCGGGACCGCGGAGTCGTTCTGCGTCCTCGTGTCGGACGCCGAGGACGAGACGGCACGGGCCCGACTGCACGCGATCGAGGAGCTGCGCGACGGCTTCGAGCTGGCCGAGCGCGACTTCGAGCTGCGTCGCGAGGGCGACGTCCTGGGCTTCGTGCAGAGCGGCCTGCCCGGGCTGCGGGTCGCGTCGCTGACCCGCAAGGACCACCAGGTGCTGGCGGTCCGTGCCCGCGAACATGCCGAGGCTCTGCTGGACGAGCGCGGTGTCCTGGATCCCGGCCGACCGGAGCTCGCGCCGCTCGCCGCGGAACTGGCGTCGGGCTGGTTGCGCAGGCTCGCAGCGGCGGAACCGGCGAGCGCCACGTGACAGCCTGTGCCTGACGCCGGCCGAGTGATCGCCGGGACCGCCCGAGGAACCCGGCTGGCGGCTCCTGGCGAGGGCACGCGGCCACTCGGCGATCGGGTGAAGCAGACCGTGTTCGCGGTGCTGGAACCGGACCTGCCGGGCTCTCGTTTCCTGGACCTGTTCGCGGGCAGTGGTGCCGCCGCCATCGAGGCGCTCAGCCGTGGCGCCGCCTCGGCGATCCTCGTCGAGCAGGACGCCGGCGCATGCCGGGTCATCGCCGCGAACCTCGAGCGCACCGGGTTCACGGCCCGCGCCCGGATCGTCCATGCCGACGCCCTCGGCTGGACCCGCGATCCCGCCCGTGTGCGCGAGCCCGCCTTCGACCTCGCCTTCCTGGATCCGCCGTACGAGGCGACCCAGCTCCTCGCCGACACCCTCAGCGCGCTTGGCCCGCTCGTCGCCCCTGGCGGACGGGTGGTGGCCAAGCACTTCTGGCGCAGCGCTCCACCGGCCAGTGCCGGGCTGCTAGCATCGGAGCGCGAGCGGCGCTTCGGGGAGACGGCGCTGTCGTTCTACCGCCGCGCGGATGCGGCGCCAACCACGGAGGACGGATGAGCGTCGCGGTCTACCCAGGATCGTTCGACCCGGTCACCAACGGCCACCTCGATATCGTCGGCCGGGCGGCGGCCGTCTTCGAGCGCGTGATCGTCAGCGTCCTGGCCAACCCGCGCAAGAGCCCGCTGCTGCCCGTTGACACCCGGATCGCGGTGCTGCATGCGGCGCTCTCAGGCGCCGGCCTGCCGATGGACCGCATCGAGGTCGCGGCCTTCGACGGGCTGACCGTCGACTTCTGTCGATTGCGCGGCGCCACCGCGCTCGTGCGCGGGCTGCGCGCCATCAGCGACTTCGAGACGGAGATGCAGCTCGCCCACAACAACCGGGTGCTCGCGCCCGAGATCGACACCGTCTTCTTCATGACCTCGATCGCCAGCGGTTACGTCAGCTCCAGCCTGGTCAAGGAGATCGCCTCGTTCGGCGGCGACGTGTCCGCGATGGTCCCGCCGGCGGCAGCCGTGGCCCTGCGCGAGGCGCTCGCCGGTCACGGAAGCTAGCCCTTCGCGCGAACGCCCGTGCCATAATCGCCATCAGCCGGCGCGCCCCGTCAACCCCGAGCGACCGCCCAGGCAGGAGGGCCCGAGCCATCGACATCATCTTCCTCGTCGAGCGCCTCGAATCGCTCCTCGCGAACGGCAAGAAGCTGCCCCTGACCACGAACGTCGTGATCGACCAGAACGCCGCCCTGGGCCTCATCGACGAGCTGCGCGTGGCCGTCCCGGAAGAGATCCGCGCCGCCAAGCGCATCAACTCCGAGGGCGAGCGGATCATCGAGAAGGCCCAGGAAGAGGCCGAGCGCATCGTCGCCAAGGCGCAGGAGCAGTCAGCCTTCCTCATCGATGAGCGTGGTCTGACCCAGGCGGCCGATGGGCAGAGCCGCCGGATCATCGCCGAAGCCTATGCCGATGCCGACCGCATCCGATCCGGCGCCGACGAGTACGCCGTGGGCGTCCTGGCAGGCCTGGAGGGCGACGTCACGCACACGCTCCAGAGCATCCAGAAGGGCATCGCGATGCTGGATCAGCGGCGCGAGTCCATGACGCCCGGCGAGTCCGACGGCACGTCGGCGGGTGACGCCGAGGGTCACTGGGACGATGCGCCGGAGGACGCGCCGGCTTCCAGGCGTTCGTGAGCGCCCGCCTATCTGAAGGCCCGTTCGTCTTCAACGTCGCGGGCCTGCTCGGCGACGAGTCCGGCGCGGGTCGCACGTTGCGCGTCGACGACGCCCGGATCGAGCTGCCCGACGAGCTCGTGCTCGCGACGCCGATCGCCGGCACCATCCGCCTCCTGCGCACGAACCGCGGGGTGGTCGCCGACGTTCGCCTCACGACATCGCTCGCGGGCGAATGCGCGCGCTGCCTGCGCCCGCTCGCGACGCCGATCGACATCCGGCTCGAGGAGGAGTTCCTGCCCTCGCTGGATCTCACGACCGGCCGCCCGATGCCGCTCGACGAGGAGCCCGAGGTTCTGCGCCTGACCGACCACCACGAGGTGGACCTCGAGGGCCCGGTGCGCGACGCGATTTCGCTCGCCGAGCCCATCGCGCCGCTGGATCGCCCGGACTGCCCCGGGCTGTGCTTCGTCTGCGGCCTGCCCCTCGACGAGGGCACGCACGATCACCCCGCCGACGACTGGGACCCGCGCATGGAAGCCCTGCGCGCGTTCAAGCCCGAGTGAGTTCGTCAAGGAGACGGCACCGAAGCACTGCCGTTTGGGCATTGCACGCGACGGTCGTCGCCTTCGACAATTCTCGGAATCAGCCGCGGGGTCCGGCGGTCAATTGACAGGCCGCCTAGTATTGGCAGCGGAGGCGGGCGTCGGAATCAAGGCGCACGTCGGCGTAAGGTGGATGGAGTGGTGCGACGCCCGGCTTTGTGGTCCGCGGCAATCATCCTGCCGCTTCTACTAGTCCTAGGGGTCGCAGCGATCAGTCTGGATATCTGGCCCTCAACAGGCCGGCTTGGCGTCTCCGGGCTGCCACCCGTCGAGGATTGCGCCGCTGCAGCCTGGCCGGAAACGCCGATCACGTGCGAAGCTGCCTATCGCCAAGGAGCGCAGGCAAGAGCACGAGTCGACAGCGCCTCGATTTGGTTGTCGACACTAGGGCAGGCGCGATCATCACTCGCGTGGTCGCAACAAGTAACTGAACCTGCGGACACCGCCATGGTTTGGGTGATCGCGTACTCGGGCAGGTATCGCTGCTGCCCTAATGCATTCGACGAATCGGGCCGACCAATACCGCAGGAAGTCCGCAGTCAATGGCTTGTCGTTTCGGACGCGTTCGGTCCACCAGACAACTTCATCTTTACCGGCGATTGGAGTGATCGCGACCTACCGCGAGCACTTCCAGGACCCACCCTTGGAGTGAACTGATTCGCAACCATGCATCGGCTCCGTCGACGCCGGTGGCCGCGTCCCGACGACCCGAGAGCATTGTGTAGGTCCACCCTTCACGCAACTCCGCCCGTTTCGCGGTAGACTCCGCCGTCGGTGTGGCCGCCGCCCTCGCATCCGCGCGAGCGCCGTCCGCGGCCCGCGATCCGCATGACATGACAAGGAGCCCCTGAGCCCATGGGTGTACCCAAGCGACGCGTCTCGCATGCTCGCCAGGGCGAGCGACGCTCGCATCTCGCGATCGACCTTCCGACCCTCCACGAGTGCCCGCACTGCCACGAGCCCAAGCAGCCCCACCACGCCTGCCCGAACTGCGGCTGGTACCAGGGCCGCCAGGCCAGCGAGCTGAAGCCGGCCGGCGGCAGCGGCAGCGACGACGCCGCGCGCTGACCGAGGTGTCCGATCGAGGCGTTCGCGGCGCGATCGACGCGATGGGCGGTGACCACGGCCCATCGGAGATCGTCCCGGGCGCCCTTGAGTTCGCCCGTTCGCATCCGGGCGACGAACTGATCCTCGTCGGCGACGAGGCCACGATCCGTGGTCTTGCCGGGGAGCTGCCGCCGAACGCGCGGATCGTCCACGCCAGCCAGGTCATCGGGATGGACGAGCATCCGGCCCTCGCCCTGCGCGAGAAGAAGGACGCGACGATCCTCGTGGCACGGATCTCGTGAAGCGCGGCGAGGCGGATGCCGTCGTGACTGCCGGGCACACGGGTGCCGGCATGGCCGCGGCCGTCCTGCGCCTGGGCCG
>JANOTJ010000052.1:0-1550 GCA_031416295.1 Chloroflexota bacterium | reverse complement strand
GCTGCAGGTGCTCCGCCAGGAGTTGAAGGCGGCTGGAACGCGTCTCAGCGTGACCGACTTCATCCTGGCCGCCACGGCGAGGAGCCTCGTCGACCTTCCGGAGGTGAACTCCCGAACGGACGGTGTGTCAGTGTGGCGCAGACGAAGGATCCATCTGGGCCTCGCCGTTTCGCTGCCCGGCGGGCTTGTCGTACCGGTCATTCGCGATGCAGATCATCTGGGCGTCGATGAGTTGCACGATCGGGCGCTCGCCCTTGCTGCGGCAGCTCGGGACGGCACGCTTTCCCCGCACGACATGACCGGCAGTACCTTCACGGTATCCAACCTCGGGATGTACGGCGTCGAGGCATTCAGCGCAATCATCAACCCGGGCGAGGTCGCGATCCTCGCCGTCGCGAGCGCCGTCCCGACGCCCGTGGTCATCGAGGGCGGGATCGCCGTGCGGTCGATCATGCGGCTCACCCTGTCGGCTGATCACCGCCTCGTCGACGGCGAGCTCGGGGCACGTTTCCTCGGAGTCGTTCGGCGCAGGCTCGAGGATCCCGGATCCCTCCGCCTCGAGTTGGCGAACGTCTGAGCCTTGGATCGGGATCGCGAATCCGCCCGTGCTACACTCCCGGCTTCACGGCGAGGACCGAGAGCAGTAGCTGCGGGACGGCCCCGGAGCGCACGCGGGATGGTGCGAGCTGCGGGGACCGCCGAGGCGAAAGGTCACTCGTGAGTCGAGACGGGTGATGCACGGTAACGCATCCAGGGGGCTCCGGATCAGGCAGGGCGGGATGACCGCCCAAGCCCCGGCGCTAAATCAGCAGGTGGTACCACGACCCGTTCGTCCGCTGGACGAGCGGGTTCATGTTGCGAGGCAACCAGCCATGACCGAGCTGCCCAGAGCCTATACCCCACGGGACGTGGAAGGCGCGATCTATGAGCGCTGGCTGGCGGCGGACGTCTTCGCCCCTGACGGCGCCGGCTCGACGGCCGACCCGGACCTGCCCACGTTCACGATCATTCAGCCGCCGCCCAACGTGACGGGCTCGCTCCACCTTGGCCATGCCCAGCGGACAACGGTAGAGGACCTGATGGTCCGCCACGCACGCATGCGCGGCCACGCCGCCCTGTTCCTGCCGGGCCTCGATCACGCCAGCATCGCCGCACAATTCGTGCTCGACGGGATCCTGGCCAGGGAAGGGGAGACTCGCCAGGGACTGGGCCGCGACCGCTACCTGAAGCGGATGCAGGGATTCGTCGAGACGACCCGCGGGGTCATGCTCGCCCAGCAACGGCGGGTCGGCGCGTCCGCGGACTGGGGTCGGCTGCGCTTCACGATGGACCACAACTCGGGCAAAGCGGTGCGGGTCGCGTTCGAGCGCCTCTATCGCGACGGTTTGGCCTATCGGACCGAGGCGCTGGTCAACTGGTGTCCCGGATGCCGCACGAGCGTGAGCGACCTTGAGGTCATCCCGACGCCGGAGACGGGAACACTCTGGTCCGTGCGCTACCACCTCATCGACGAGGCGACCGGCGAGCCGCTGACTGACAAGACGATCACC
>JANOTJ010000051.1:0-1809 GCA_031416295.1 Chloroflexota bacterium | reverse complement strand
GGCGATCCCGACGCGCCGCTCACCCAGGTCGATGCCAAGGGCCGCGGTCACGGTGCGTTCACCGTGACCTCCACCCGTGAGTCGGAGGTGGGGATCGTGGCGACCCACTCCGGCCACACGACAAGGTCGACCGTGCCATATCCGTCCAGGATGGCTCGCGCATCGGCCAGCGGCAATCCGATGATCTCCGACTTGATGGCCGCCGGGTCAAGGATCCTGACCTGCCTGGCGGTGACCACGACCGGGAACGAGATGGTCCCGGCGTCGACGACGGCCGGATCGACGGTGATCTGGCTGGAGCCGTCGAGCAGCAGGTAGCCAGTGTCTACCTCACTCGCAAGCAGCGCCTCGGCGATCGCCTGCACCAGTGTGGCATAGACCACGGTGACCGTGCCCGTCGCGGTCGCGCCGAGTTCGAAGGAGGCCACCTCCTGACCGACCAGCGCAGCAAGATCCTGGTTGAAGACCGGCGGGCCCTGCACGGCCATCTCGGGGAAGACGGCCGCCCCACCCTGGCTCAGGGCAGGGTCGGCCAGACGCGCGGCAAAGGCCGTCCCGAGCGCCGCCGTCAGGGCCGCCACCGCCGCATCGACATCGTCCTGCTTGACCCTGGGGAATTCCGTTCGCGAGCCGCCGCCCGTGGGATCCGGGTTATTCACCTTGAGGAACAAGGGCTCCTCGCCGCGCGGAACGGTCGTGATGGTGTTCGCGTCGACATTGCCCCCGGTACCCGCTTCGACAGCAGTCACGCCCACATCGACGCTCGTCGGGTTCACGATGGACGGGTCGCCCAGGACGAATTCGGCAGCGTCCAGCGTGATCGCCGAGTCGGTCCGGAACTTCACGCCGGAACCGGTGCTCACGATCTCGCCCTTGTCGATCGTGTTCCTGGCCGTGAAATCGAAATTCAGGAAGCGAACCGTGCCGGTGGCGGTCGCCTCCTCCACCCGCTGTCCGGTCGCCGGGAAGGTGTCCGCAGCCTCTACCCCAAGGTCCAGGATCTGGGCAGGCACCACACCGGCGACGGCATCGGGTTCCGTCGCGGTCGCGCTGGCCGTGACCCGGAACGGCACGGGACCGATGGTTTCCTGTCGGGGCGTGATCGCGATGGTGGCGGATGGCAACAACAGGTACGCAGCGACCGCACCGACGACCACGGCCAGGGCCAGGACGGCCAGACCGATCAGCACCGGCGTCCGGCCGATGGCCCGAGGTGCCGGTCGGGTCACCCGCTCGGCACGCAGGACGACCGCAGGGGTCGCTTCCGGCCGCTGGGTCCGCGTGGGGGCCGTCAGCCCAGAGATGATGGGATCCCTGTCGGCCCGCGCCGGTCTCGTCACGGATGCGTCGACGTCCTTCGCGGCGGGATCGGGTGGAGCCACGACCGTGGCCGACGCAGCGAGCCCGGACGCCGCGGCGACGCCGGCCGCCGTGGCCGTCGGCGAGGACGAACCGGTCGCCTCCAGCGATGCCTCGTACTCCCCGACCGTCGCGAAGACTGGCAGACCGGCAGAGGCCGCGAGTGCCCGGGTCGCGGCGTCCCCGGCCACGACTGACAGCTGCTTCTCATGGGTCAGCGCGTCGCGCGCCAGTAGCCGGAAGTTGATCCGCGACGTGGCGACCCGGGAGCCGTACGGCACGACCACAGCGACTCGGCGCCCATCCACGGACCGGATCCGGGACGCGGCGGAGGTGATCTCGTCGTCGACGTCCAGGTAGATGACCCCGGTCGCCATCAGACCTTCATGGCTCGCAGCACGCGGCGCAGCGCCACATCGAGCGCGTCCTCCGTGGTCTGGAGCTCGATGG
>JANOTJ010000050.1:0-2142 GCA_031416295.1 Chloroflexota bacterium | reverse complement strand
TGCTCATCCTCGTGGCCTATGCGACGGCGCTCGTGGATCTGGTCGTGCGCTACCGTCGCTCGGACGGCGTGCGCCGGACGCAGATCCGGTGGGTGCTAGCGTCGGGGGCGGTCACGGCGTCCCTGATCGTCGCGCTGCTCGCCTTTGGCGACAGAGTCGAGTGGCTGTGGCCGCTGTGGATCGCCTCCACGATGTTTCCGCCCGTCGCCATCGGCATCGCGATCACCCGCTACCGCCTGTATGAGATCGACCGGATCATCAGTCGGACGATCGCCTATGGCGTCGTATCGGTCGCGCTGCTCGTGGTGTTCGCTGGAGTCAACCTCGGGCTGCAGTCAGCGATCGGGGGCATCACGCGCAACGATCCGCTTGTCGTGGCGGCTTCGACGCTGAGCGTGGCGGCGCTGTTCAACCCGGTCAGATCGCGCGTCCAATCGATCGTCGATCGGCGCTTCAACCGCGCCCGCTTCGACGCCGAGCGGACAGTGGCGGACTTCTCCGGCCGATTGCGCGACGAGCTGGACCTGGCCACTCTGGCCGGCGAGCTGCTTCGGACCTCCGTGGCCGCGGTCGAACCCGCGACGAGCGCCGTCTGGCTCCGGACCCGAGGTCGCACATGAGGTCCCTCGCCTGGCCGACCTTCGGCGCCGCGGCGATCGCGTACGTCGCCGGGACCGCCCTGCTCGCGACGGCGCCGATGGAGGCGCTCGGCGGACCGGCCGTGTTCTGGCCGCAGGTCGCGACGACCCTGAGCTTCCTGTTCTACGCCCTGGTCGGCGCCGTGATCGTCACCCGAGGTGGGGCAAACCGGGTCGGCTGGATCTTCTTGGCCATGGGTTCCATCTACCAGATCCGGACGCTGGTCTACGGCTTCCTCAACCACGCCGTCCTCGTGCAGCCAACGCTGATCCCGGGGGCGGAGGCCGTGGGCTGGCTCGCCAACGTCTGGGTGGTCTCCTTCGGGCTCGTGCCCTTGCTCTTCCTGCTCTTCCCGACCGGTCGTCTGCCATCGCGGCGATGGCGGGTCGTCGTCTGGGCGCTGCTCCCGGCGACCCTCATCGGGCTGGCACGAAGCTCCGTCAAGGTCGGGGGGCGTCGCTTCGAGATCGGGCTGGACGACCAGTTGCTGAACGCCGCGGGTCCGGTGGCGGCCGACGCCTACGAACTCGTCGGCGATTGGTTGTACCTCGCCCTGTTCGTCCCATCCGTCATCGCGCTCGTCGCGAGGCTGCGTCGCTCGCGCGGCGTGGAGCACCAGCAGCTGAAATGGTTCGCCTACGCCTGCGTGCTGCTCGTGGCGTCGATCGTCGTCCTGACCGTCCTGTTCATCGCGATCGGACCTGACGCGTCGGGCGCTCCGTACCCGCTCGCGCTGTTCCTCGGCATCCCGGCCGCGCTGGCACTGGCCGCCCTTCCTGCCGCCGTCGCCATCGCGATCCTGCGCTACCGCCTGTACGACATCGACCGGTTCATCAGCCGGACGATCTCGTACGGCCTGATCACGGCGTTGCTCGTGGCGGTCTTCCTGTTGGTGAACCTTGGCCTGCAATCGGTGCTCAGTCTTGTGACGTCGGGCAATTCGCTGGCGGTCGCCGGATCGACGCTGCTGGCGGCGGCGCTGTTCACGCCCGTCCGCCGTCGCGTGCAGCGAATCATCGACCGGCGCTTCGATCGAGCCCGCTACGACGGCGAACGGACGGCCAGTGCGTTCTCTGTTCGGATGCGCGACGCGACCGACCTGCCGACCGTGGCCCAGGATCTGGACATCACCGTCCGCCGGGCGATCGCACCCTCGAGCGTCGGCCTGTGGTTGCGAGGCAGCGGCCGATGAGGCGACTCGTCGCGATCTCGGTCCTTGGCGCGACCATGCTGATCGCCATGGTCGTCGTGGCGGTGGCTCTGCCCAGCGCGCCGGAGGACGGGATCGGTCTCGGGTTCTTCGTGTTCCTCTTCACCGGGCTGGGGCTGTACTGGGGCCTGGGCGCGCTCATCGTCATGCGCGCCGACGGGCACGTCGTGGGCTGGCTGTTCGCGGTCGCCGCCGCCATGAGTGCCTCGGCGTTCGGGTGCTTTGGCCTCGGCGGCATACTCCTATTCAGCCAGCCGCCCGACCCGCTGGGGGCATGGTTCGGCCTTGTCGGG
>JANOTJ010000049.1:0-1767 GCA_031416295.1 Chloroflexota bacterium | reverse complement strand
CTCATGACCGCCGAGGCCGTGGAGGAGATGGGGCTGCGGGTCGGCGACGAGGCGGTGTGCGTGATCAAGGCCACGAATGTCATCGTCGAGATCCCGGCACGCAGGGACCCGAACCCATGACTTCGCGCCTCGTGATCATGTCGATCGCCGCCGCGGTCGTGGCCGCCGCCTGTTCCTCCGGCGGCACCTCGATCGCGCCCGCTGGCGCGCCCTCGAGTGCCAAGCCGGTCGATCTCACGATCGTTGCCGGGGCTTCGCTGAAGGGTGCGCTCGAAGCGGCTGCGGGCGCCTACGAAGCCTCGAATCCGGGCGTCACGATCACCCTCTCGACCGACTCGTCCGCGGCGCTCGCCACCCAGATCGAACAGGGCGCCCCAGCGGACGTCTTCCTGTCCGCCGATACGAAGAACCCGCAGAGGCTCCTGGAGGCCGGTCTGGCCGACGGCGACGCCGTGGTCTTCGCCGGCAACGAGCTGACGATCATCGTCCCGACCGGGAACCCGGCCTCGATCGCCGCAGCCGCGGATCTGGCCCGCGACGGGATCCGCATCGTGGCCGCCGGGGACGAGGTGCCGATCACCGGGTACGCGACGCAGCTCGTGGACAACCTCGCCGGCGAGTCCGGCTACCCGTCGGACTTCGCCGCCGCGTATGCCGCGAACGTGGTTTCGAAGGAGGACAACGTCAAGGCGGTCGTGGCCAAGATCGAACTTGGCGAAGGGGACGCCGGGATCGTCTACGTGACCGATGCGCGAGCCTCCACCAGGGTCGAGGCGATCGCGCTGCCGGGCTCCGCGAACGTGCCTGCGAGCTACGCCGGGATCGTGGTCAAGGCGTCGGCGCACGCGCCGGCCGGGCACGCCTTCCTCGACTGGCTCGTCGGAGAGGAGGGACAGGCGATCCTCTCCGGGTTCGGATTCCTGCCGCCGGCCTCGTGAGTCCGCGCGCGGGGCAGGCCCGTAGCGCGGGGCAGGCCCGTAGCGCGGGGGAGCGCTCGCTGGTCGGTCTTGCCGCGCTGCTCGCCCTGTTCCTCGCGCTGCCGGTCGCGGTACTCGTTGGCCGGGCTGTCCTCGACGGATCGCTCGGGGCGTCGCTCGGCTCGAAGACCGTGCTCGCAGCGCTCGGACTCAGCCTCGCGACCACCGCGGTCAGCCTCACCGTGACCGTTGCCATCGGGTTGCCGCTGGCCATCGTGCTGGTTCGGCGGCGGTTTCCCGGCAAGTGGCTGCTGGAGGCGATCATCGATCTGCCCATCGTGCTCCCGCCGTCTGTTGCGGGCCTGGCCCTGTTGCTCGTCTTTGGACGACGCGGACTGCTCGGGGAGCCCCTGGACATCCTCGGCATCTCCATCCCCTTCACGACCATCGCGGTGGTCATCGCGCAGGTCTTCGTGTCGGCACCGTTCTTCATCCGGAGTGCCCGTGCGGGGATCGCGGCGGTGGACGCCGACCTCGAGGATGCTGCCCGCGTGGACGGTGCCTCGGAGGGCCAGGTCTTCCGGACCATCACCGTTCCGCTCGCGAGTGGTGCCCTGGCGGCCGGCCTCGTGATGAGCTGGGCGCGGGCCCTCGGCGAGTTCGGGGCCACAATCATGTTCGCAGGCAACCTCGAGGGTCGGACCCAGACGCTGCCGCTCGTGGTCTACGCCGAATTCCAGGGTGGCGACCTCGATGCCTCGATCGCGGCTGCGGCGATCCTCGTGCTGGCCGCCTTCGGCGTGCTCGTCGCGGTCCGCGTGTTCCGGTGGGGTCGTGCCCTGGACGTTCG
>JANOTJ010000048.1:0-4105 GCA_031416295.1 Chloroflexota bacterium | reverse complement strand
CCTCGTGGTTGAGTGGGCAGCGCTGCACGCCGACGAGCTCCTCGTCGACTGGGAGCTGGCCCAGTCCGGCTTACCCCTGAGGCGGATCGCGCCACTGAGTTAGCATCCAACCATGCTGATCCGCGTTCGCACCGCCATCCCCCTCGAAGGCCGACGGCTCCGCCTCACCCTGACGGACGGCTCGATCGTCGACCGGGACATCCAGGACCTCCTGTGGGGTCCCGTATTCGAGCGCTTGCGCACGGACGACAAGCTATTCCGCCAAGTCCGCGCCCGAAATGGGACCGTGACCTGGCCGGGCGACCTGGATCTCGCCCCTGAAACGCTCATCTGGGACGGGCCGGACCCCGACGACGACGGCCGCGAACCTGCTGGGTTCCTTTCTCCTCGATCACCAAGGGTCTCGGCGCGCTGATCTGGAGTCGGTCGTGATGCTGGGGCTCGTCATGGAGTGGGCAGCGATCCATCGAGATGAGCTTCGGGCCGACTGGGGGTTGGCGGTCGCTCGTCAGGAGCTGTACCCGATCGAACCCCTCCGCTAGGATGGGTGGATGCTTCGGATTCATGCGTCCAGGCCATCGACGGGACGCTGGTCTGGCCGGGGGATGTCGACCTCGCCCCTGAGACGCTCATCTGGGACGGGCCGACCCCGTCGGACGAAGCGATGCACCGGCCGGAGCCGACGCTCAGGCCTAGGTCCCCTGGCCGCTAAAGACGCGACCTACGGCGTCAACCCGGGGATACGTTCGACCACTAGGGACGTTAGCAAAGTTATCTCCTTGCGCTAATCTCCCTAAACTGCTACAAATCACGCATGGATCCAATCGCCAACCCGTTCGCCCCGGGCGCCGGCGCCCCACCGCCGGAACTCGCCGGACGAGCTGACCTGCGCGAAGCCGTCCGCATCGCGATCGAGCGAGTACGCCGCGGCCGGCCGACCAAGAGCGTGCTGATGGTCGGCCTGCGGGGCGTCGGCAAGACCGTCCT
Organism: Chloroflexota bacterium; assembly: GCA_031416295.1. GTDB lineage: Bacteria > Chloroflexota > Limnocylindria > Limnocylindrales > CSP1-4 > SPCO01. The sequence goes on along the minus strand of JANOTJ010000048.1, from coordinate 3,118 downwards.
CCTGGACCAGATGCGTGACGACGCCGAGGCATCGGGCATCCACACGTTGCGCATCGAGGCACCGGAAGGTCGGTCCTTGCCGGCGATGCTCGCACCGGAGCTCCGGGTGGCCATGCTCCGCCTGTCCCGAGATGAGCGAGCCAGGGATCGAGCTCGACGGGCGCTTCGTGCCCTGGCGGGTTTCGCGAAGGCGATGAAGGTCAAATACGCGGATATCGAGGTCGGCTTGGACTTCGAACCCGAACCAGGCCTCGCCGATAACGGCGACCTCGAGCACGACCTTCAGGCCCTCCTCGAAGCCGCCGGAGCGGCTGCCCAGGGCGCCGACACCGCACTGGCGCTCTTCATCGACGAGCTGCAATACGTGGAGGAGGATCAGCTCGCCGCGTTGATCACGTCGTTGCACCGCGTCAGCCAGCGACGACTGCCTGTCGTGCTGGTCGGGGCCGGTCTGCCTCAGCTCCGGGGTCGGATGGGGCGGGCGAAGTCCTACGCGGAGCGATTGTTCGATTTCCCCGAGGTGGGACCGCTACCGCCGGACGCTGCCAAGTCGGCGATCCTCAAGCCGGCGCAGCGCGAAGGCGTCGAGGTCACCGCCGAGGCGCTCGACCTGATCGTGGCGGAGACCCACGGGTATCCGTACTTCGTCCAAGAGTGGGGGAAGCATGCGTGGGACGCCGCCGATGCGTCGCCGATCGGCGCAGACGACGTCGCGGCGGCGTCGGCGTCGGCCGTCGCAGCGCTCGACGAGAGCTTCTTTCGCGTTCGATTCGACCGTCTCACACCGGTCGAGAAGCGATACCTTCGCGCGATGGCGGAACTGGGTCCCGGACCGCATCGGTCGGGTGACATCGCGACTACATTGGGGCGGGTTGTGACGTCGCTCGGCCCGACCCGCAGTCAGCTGATCGGCAAGGGCATGATCTGGAGCCCGACCCATGGCGACACGGCGTTCACCGCCCCGCTGTTCGACGAGTTCATGCGCCGGATCATCCCCGGCAACGACTGGAAGGCATGATGCCTATTGGCATCCAAAACGCGAACGGGGTTCGAATGCCGAGGCCGAATCAGTGCCGCCATGTCAGACGATGCGCCCACCGAATGTGAGGTTCGCCCGAGCTGCGGCTATGACATGCCCTCTGCCGTAGCATCCGTGGCCGCCTATCGCCACGAGCGCACGGCCTTGTGGTCGAGTGGGCAGCGCTGCATGTAGACGAGCTCCTCGTCGACTGGGACCTCGCCCAATCGGGCCTACCCTTGAGGCGGAGGTCGTTCTCCGCCCCGTCCTCGCTCACGAACTGGGCAGTGTTCCGGCTCCGCCGATGAGCCGCACGATCTCGTCGCCATGGGTGTCGATGGACCACATGCGTGAGATCGGACGCATCGAACGGCGCAACGAGTCGGCTGCGCCGTCGCGAACTGGGTCGACCCCGCGCTCGTCAGTAAGCAGCTCGACGTCGCGGATGTGGCCATAGTCGGGCGTGCCATCAACGGCGTTGCCTTGCGTCGAGATCTCGAAACGATACCCGCCGGTCACCCGCGCGATCGACCAGACGCCGTGGCGCGGCAGGTGTAGGAACACGACGATGTCGCCGACCTGCATCGAGTCGGGCTGGCTCGGGAGCAGCCGTCGATTGCCACGCCATGCATCCTGTTGGTGCTTCTTGAGCGCCCCACCCCGCTGTCGGATGTCGGCCAGATGCTCGAGGTCGAGGTCCAGCCGATAGCCCCATCCCTGGCGCAGTCGACCGGCCTGCAGCTCGCCCCAGACGAACTCTCGGCGCTGCTGGTCGGTGCGCAGCGCCCAGCAGCGGGTCATGGCGATGAGTCTATCGTCGCTCGAGTGTTCAACCCATCGCGTCGATCTGAGCGGGAGCGGATCCTCATCGCCGCGAGCCATCAGACCCGCCCAGACTTGAGCTTGATGCCGCTCGGCGTGACCTCGAACATCGCCGGGTACTTCTTCGCCCGGAGCAGGATCTGCTGGTAGTCAGCACGCGTGCCGTCCTGTCGCACATACAGCCCGCGAACCGCGACTTCATTCGCGATCTGTCGAGCGGGGACAGGGTCGCCGCCCGCAGTCTCCAGGACCTTTGCCATGGCGAGGTGGAGCGTCAATCGGCTGGGAGGCTGGGGTCCGTCAGCAGGCATGGTGATCGCGTCACCCGCACCGCCGAGAAACCTGCCGAGGCCGGAGATGTACTCCTCGCGCCACTGATAGAGGGGAAACGGGAGGATGAGGATCCGGTGGGCGGGGTATTCAGCTCTCGTCGCGGCGCCCTTGATCGGACCTTCGAGTGATGTCTTGATGCCGACGACGAAGTCGGGATCAAGCTCACGCATATAGTCAGCCAGAGCCGCTACGCCGGCCGAAACGGCGCCCGCCCTGGGGCGCCCAAGCTGCTTGTTGACTGGCTTTCCAACCATGTCGTACAGCCAGAAGCCAAGCTCTTTGAACTTCTGAAGGAACGCCTCGCCTTCCGGCATCGGGCCCATGCCCCGGATGAACGCCTCGCGCGTCGCGTGAAACAGGTTGGAGTCGGCTTGATAGAAGAAGGTGCCGCCGGCTGGTGCGGACTCGCCGACCAGCATGACGACCACGTCGTCGGGCTTGTACAGATCGCGCAGGCGCTCTGCCGCGCTGTCGGCCGCCAGCACTGGGCGACTATGCGCCTGCGAAGTGCTTGCTTGGGGACCGTAGGCGACGAGACGCTCGATAAGCCAATCCCGCGCCAATACTTCGGGTTCACGATGCGTCGCTGCGGCGATCGACTCAAGCGTGCCGGCGTGCTCGTCGGACAGTTGGACCGGGAGAATTCGGGTCATCTGGCTGACCTCCTTTATGCGTGGATAAAGGGAAGCATAAAAGGAGTGCCATGTCAAGGATCAGTCGGATTGCCGCCGATTACCAAGCTGTCTGTTGATCTTCGTCGCGCGGGGTAGCGGGACGTTCGAGGCGAGCGTGCGGTGTCCGACGTGGCACATGCCGGCAATGACCACCCAGACCATAAGATTGACGAGGGGCGTGTTGTGCGATAATCGCACAAGAAATGGCCAGAGGAGCGAGACCGACCAGGGGAGACGAAGAGATGAACGCGACAGGGCAGCGCGTCCGACA
>JANOTJ010000047.1:0-3589 GCA_031416295.1 Chloroflexota bacterium | reverse complement strand
GCGGCCCTTCGATGACGATCCGCTCGTATACAGCGTGGATCACGTCGGATTTCTCCTCTACCAGTTCCGTCTGCTGCCAAGTTTCGGCGAGGGCGTCGACCCATTCGGTCGCGCGACGCGCCGGCAGGTCCCGGGCGGGCTGCACCCCAACGATTTCCAGTTCTCCGCGGAGGCGTGCCATCCGCGCGAGGTATTCCGCGTCATCGAGGCGAGCCGCGGCATGCTCCAGTGCGGCACAGCGTGTCGCTGAGCCAGTCCGGGACGGTTGAGAGGTTGTCGAGCGAGATGACGGCGCCGTTGGTCGCCGCGATCGCCAGATCGCGCTCATCACGCGGCGCGGCGCGAGTGACGCTCTTGTTGGGGTCGATCAGGCGACGGTGGATCTTCGCGGTCGTGGACTTGGCCGAGCCATGCTCACCGTTGAGGGCGAGGATCGGATAGGGACCGTTCGGCCGGAATGCCGCAACGAGACAGGCGACGAACAGGCGCCACTGGTTGTCGTGGTCGTCATCGCGAACGTTCACGAACCGACGGAGTGGGTCCTCGGCGTGACGATCGCAAGCCTCGCCTACCCAGCGCTGGAGGCGGAGCGACGCTGCCGACCCTCGAAGTGGCTCGAGCGTCGGCCCCGCCTAGGCGCCGGAGGATTAAGGGCGGTGTGCCCAACGCGGGCCCCCTGAGGCGGGACGGCCGATGGCCTGCTCGGCACCCTGCCCCACTCGGGTCGGGTCCGGGGCATCCTCGCCGATGTAGGGTTTCCCTCGCCCGACATTTCCCTCGCCCGACGGCGCTCGTTCCGCTACCCTCAACTTTCTACCGTCGTGCGGGAGCGGCCCTGGTGATCTGCTCGAACTGCGGGACCGAGAACGAGGCGGGACGGAGGTTCTGCGATACCTGCGCGGCTCCGCTTGCTGCCGGCTGTCCCGCTTGCGGCGCACCGAACCGTCCGACGGCCCGATTCTGCGGCGAATGTGCGACGCCGTTGATTTCCGCCGTCGCGACAACTGCGCGGTCCCCGGTTCCTCCATCTGCCTCCACCGCCATCGCCGAGCGTCGCCTCGTGTCGGTCCTCTTCGCGGATCTCGTGGGCTTCACCCCGTTCGCGGAGGTGCGCGACGCGGAGGACGTCCGCGACATTCTCACCCGCTACTTCGAGCTGGCCAGCGACGTGATCACCCGATACGGCGGCACGGTCGAGAAGTTCATCGGTGATGCGGTCATGGCCGTCTGGGGCGCTCCGGTGGCCCGAGAGGATGACGCCGAGCGGGCGGTGAGAGCCGGGCTCGAGCTTGTCGACGCGGTCAAGTCGCTAGGCCCGACGATCCAGGCCCGGGCCGGTATCCTCACCGGGGAGGCCGCCGTCACGATCGGCGCGACCAACCAGGGCATGGTCGCGGGCGACCTCGTCAACACCGCATCGAGGCTCCAGGGCGTTGCACCGCCCGGCTCCGTTCTGGTCGGCGAGGCGACGCATCGCGCGGCATCCAAGGCGATCGCCTTCGAGGAGGCCGGCGAGCAGCTTCTCAAGGGCAAGACCGCACCCGTCACAGCCTGGCGGGCCCTCCGCATCGTCGCCGAGGTCGGCGGCCGCAACCGGAGCGAAGGCCTCGAGGCCCCCTTCGTCGGGCGAGATGACGAGTTTCGGCTCCTCAAGGACCTCTTCCACGCCACCGCCCGCGAGGGCCGGGCCCGGCTCGTGTCAGTCACCGGTCAGGCCGGGATAGGCAAGAGCCGCCTCGCCTGGGAGCTGGAGAAGTATCTCGACGGGCTGGCCGGAGAGGTCGCCCGGCACCACGGGCGTTCCCCGGCCTACGGCGAGGGGATCGCCTTCTGGGCGCTGGCCGAGATGGTCCGCGGGCGGGCCGGCATCGTCGAGACCGATGACGATCGGGCAAGCCGCGAGAAGCTCGCGACGGCCCTCGCCAGAGATGTCCCCGACGACGCAGACCGCCGCTGGGTCGCCCCCCGAATGGGCGCCCTGCTGGGGATCGAGGAGGGCCCCGCCGGCGAGCGCCTCGAGCTCTTCGCCGCGTGGCGGACGTTGTTCGAACAGGTCGCTGCCCGGGGTCCCGTGGTGCTCATCTTCGAGGACCTGCAATGGGCCGACGTGGGCCTGCTCGACTTCATCGAGTCGATGCTGGAGTGGTCACGGGCCCACCCCATCTTCATCGTAACGTTGGCGCGCCCGGAGCTCCTCGACCGGCGGCCCACCTGGGGGGCCGGGCAGCGCAGCTTCACATCGCTCCACCTCGAGCCACTCACGGGAACGGCGATGGCGCAGCTCCTCGCAGGACTTGCCCCCGGCCTGCCGGACACCCTCGGACAGCGCATCGTCGCGCGTGCGGAGGGCATTCCCCTGTACGCGGTGGAGACCGTCCGCATGTTGCTCGCCGACGCCAAGCTCGTCGCGGTCGACGGCGGGTACCGAGTCGTTGGCGAGGTCGAGCGGCTGGCCGTCCCCGCGACGCTCCATGCGCTCATCGCCGCGCGTCTGGATGGCCTCGACGCGGCAGACCGCCGGCTCGTGCAGGATGCCGCGGTCCTCGGTCAGGTCTTCACCCTCGACGCGCTGGCGGCCCTGAGCGGTGAGCCGGCCGAGCGTCTCGAGCCGCGCCTTGTGGGGCTCGTGCGCAAGGAATTCCTCCATCTCGATGCTGATCCCCGTTCACCCGAGCGAGGCCAGTACGGGTTCGTCCAGGGCCTGATTCGAGAGGTCGCGTACGGGGTCCTCGCCCGGCGGGAACGTCTCGCCCGGCACCTGACCACGGCGCGCTATCTCGAGGGACTCGGCCAGGATGACCTGGCCGGGATCATCGCCAGCCACTACCTGGCCGCGAGCGAGGCGAGCCCCGCGGGATCGGAAGCCGAGGCCCTCGCGGCCAGGGCGCGCGTCGCCCTGCGCGGCGCGGCCGAGCGCGCGACTGCCCTGCACTCGCACGACCGGGCGCTCGGCTATCTCCAGCAGGCGCTCGGGATGACGGTCGATCCGGCCGAGCGTGCTGCATTCGAGTCGCCGGCGGCCGAGGCGGCTCAAGCGGCCGGCAGGTATGACGTCGCCGAACGCTACTTCACCGAGGTGATCGCGTGGCACCGGGAGCAGGGCGACCGAATCGCGGCCGCACGGGCCACGGCCAGGCTGGGAACGACTCTCATCGAGCTCCTGCGCGTGGAACCTGCGATCGCCGCCCTCGAGGGCGCGCTGTCCGACCTCTTCGAGCTCGGGGCCGACCCCGATGTCGCATCCTTCAGCGCTCAGCTCGCGCGGGCCTACGTCGACCACGACGACACGGCCGCTGCGCTGGCGCAGGCCGACCACGCAATCGCCGCCGCCGAGCGTCTTGACCTGGTTCCCGTGATCGCCGACGCAATGATCACGCGAGGCTCGGCTGCCTGGTCACAGGGTCGCCTTCGTGAGAGTCGAGCGCTGTTCAGCGGGGCGCTGGCGCTAGCGCAGCGGCATGTGCTCGTCGCCTCCGAACTCCGGGCGCGCAGTTGGCTCGCCGACCTCGAATCCTCCGACGACCCGAGCGTCGCGCAGGCGCTCCGGAAGACCGGACTTGAACTGGCCCGCAAGACAGGCGACCGCGAA
>JANOTJ010000046.1:0-2414 GCA_031416295.1 Chloroflexota bacterium | reverse complement strand
AGGGCAGCATGGACCCAGCGTACCGACGCCACATGGATTCGCTGTGATGCGGCTTACGCTCGACTGCCGGCGGTCTGCCTCGACGAGCTGCGAGCGGCGATTCGAGCCGACTACGCTGCCCCGCGAAGAGGCGCTCCGTCAGGTGGCCGCGACGAACGCCGCGATGCGGTCCGCGACCTCCGGTCCGCGGTCCTCCTGCAGGAAATGGTTGGCGTCCGCGAGGACAACCACACGGTCGGGTGGAATGGCGAGGTCCCGGGCAAGCTGGCGGCTCTGTTTGTCGGCGTCCAGCACCTGGTCCTTCCGCCCCAGATCACGAGGGCTGGGACCGTGAGGCGACGCAGTGCGCCCGCCCAGCGCTCGAGGTTGCCGAACGAGTAGTTGAAGCTGGTCACGAATTGGCGGAACGGCCTTGTCGTCCCCTCGTGGAGAGGGAGCCAGTAGCCGCGGACCATCGCGGGCGTCACGACGGACGGATCGCCGACGAATTGTGGGAAGAGCGATGTGAGCATCGGTCGCCCGATGGCGCGGTTTCGCATCATCCGAAGCATCCCGGTCGGACAGCCTCGCGCCCGTTCACAGTAGCGGCGTTCGCGCATCTCTTGTAAATGGCACTGACCGTCCATTGACAGTGACTGCCATATCGGGTACGCTCCGTGAGTGGCACCACCGGATCGCCCCAGGGCTTCCCTCCGCGACCGCTCCAAGCGGCGTGCGATGCAGGCCATCCAGGCTGCCGCTATCGAACTGGTCGAGGCGCGCGGGTATGACGCCGTCTCGGTGGAGGAAATTGCCATGCTGGCGGAGGTATCGCCCAGGTCTGTGTATCGCCATTTCGAAACGAAAGAGGGCGTCTTCCTGTGGGACGAGGGAGACTTGCCACTGCTCGAGGAGGTCGCGACTCGCCTCGCGATCGTGCCCCCGCTCGAGGCCGTGCGCCTGGCCGTCCACCAGCTTTTCGACGGGCGATTCGACACCGACCGACCGGGCATGCTCCGGCGCATCCGGCTGATCTACTCGGTCCCCGAGCTCGAGGCGGCTGCGCAACGGCAGATCGATGAGTTCCGCCACGCCCTTGCGGCGATCCTCGCCTCGGCAACGGGTCGCAATGCTGACGACCTCCGGATCCAGGTGGTGGCGGCGGCTGCGATTGGTGCCTTGACTGTCGCGATCCAAGCATGGGCCGCCCGCAACGGCGAGCGGCCGTTCGCGGAGCTTGTCGATGAGGGCTTCCAGATCCTCGCCGGCGGGCTGCAACTGTGACCGGTCGGCCAGCGCGGTCGGCCGATGCGCGGCTGGACCGACTCGTCAACCGCGGGCTTCGCTTGGGCGGCGCGATCCTCGTCATCGGTGCGGTCGCAATGCTCGTGGCTCCGTCGGCGATCGCTCCGTACTTCGGGCTCGAGATGGATGAGGCGGGGGACTTCATGACCCGGCGCTACGGAGCCGCCGGCACGCTCGGTCTCGGTGTGGCGCTCTGGCTCGCTCGGGACCGATCCGCGGCCTCGGCGGTCCTCGGCGGGGTCGCAGGCTGGTTCTTCGTCCAGGGCGGTGTGGCGATCGCCGGACTGTTCACGGGCGACGTTTCGGGGGCTGCGTGGCTGGCGCTCGTGGTCGACCTCCCACTCGGAATCGGAGCCCTCCTTCTCGCTGCCCGGTTGGGACGAATCTGATGGACTTCGTCGGCTCGCCGACCAGTCGATCCGCCAGTGCCCAGAACAGTCGCTCCTTGTCTCGTGGGCGTCGTCCGCCGGTCCGTCCGCCCGGGCCGGATCGCTCACGGCGTCGGCCGCCCGTGCCCGGGTTCGACGTGGCGTTTCAGTGAGGCGAACGCCGTGAGGCGATGGCGCCGCCGCCGGCGCACGATCACGGGTCGGTTCATCACATGGGGGTCTGTGGCGGGCGATGAGGTGGCTCACATGCTGCCACCTCCGAGTCGACACCGATGACTTCAGGCTCTGGGCCCGCTCGGTCCCTGGGACTGAACGGGCCCCGACGATCGCCGGATCGCCTACATCGCGACCGTCTCGGCGACCTCGACGCTCTCGCCGGCGCTGAGGGGGAGCTCCCTTCGCCAGCGCCACTGCGGCATGACGGCCGGCTCGACCCGCGACCGGATCAACGGACGCCCGCGGTGGCCAGGCGCTCGCCGGCCTCGATCCGGTGTGGCAGCCGGTTCTCGGCCAGGGTTAGCGGGCAGGAGTGATCCGGCGCGTGGGCGCAGTAGTCGACCACCGATTCGAGCACGGGTCATGTCTCCGGTCCGGGTGTGTTGGTCGGGGCACGCACCCCGCCGAGTCGGCACGGCCCCGTGGGCGGATGGTGGTCGGTGACGCGTCTGGTCCGCCGTAAGCCGCCTCACAGTCGGCACCTCCGAACGGCAGTACGGTTCCGGGCATGGACATCCTTCGCCG
>JANOTJ010000045.1:0-2097 GCA_031416295.1 Chloroflexota bacterium | reverse complement strand
CTCCCTATGGGCAGGTTCGCACGAGTCTGCGACATCTAGACCATATGAGATCCAAACATTCGGGAGGCGAGGCACATTTTGGTCCGGTTGACCTCCCCGCTCAAGCGTGGGTGTCGGCCTCGTCTTCGACGACCGAGCATTGAAGTGCTCGATAGGCAAGGATCGTCGGACACGCCGGGGTCATTTCGTGCGTAAGAGTGGTGAGCCCGGAAGGACTTGAACCTTCAACACAGTGATTAAGAGTCACTTGCTCTGCCATTGAGCTACGGGCCCACGAGTCAAGGATGATACCGCAGCCCCCCGGCAGGCGCGGTCGTCGGCGATTCGTTCGCGCCAGGATCGTTGGATCGGCTCGTCCGGGTCAGGGGAGGACCTCGAGTGCGGTGACCGAAAGTGGCGGAACGCCGGGCTCACCACCGCCCACCATGAACACGTACTTCCCTGGAACCAGCCTGAACATCTGCAGACTTCCCCATCCGCTGTCGTATCCAAAGCCCTGCGGGGCGGAATCCCGCGCCAGCAGCGCGACGTCCTCGTCGCTCATCGGCAACGGGTCGCCCTCGCCCCGCCCTCGATGGACGAACGAGAACCCGGCGTGGCCGGTCGGATCATCCGGTTGCTCGATCACGAAGTAAACGTCCCCGGCGCGCACGGTGGCCGGCTCCAGACGCACCTCGGATGCCGTCGTCGTGACACGAACTTCCTGGGCGCCGACCGGGACCGTCGCGGCCTGGCCCTCACAGGCGGACAGGAGCGCCACCATCAGCGCCATCAAACCAACCGATCGAGCGAGGCCGACGAGCCCAAAGGCAGTTCGTTGCATCGATACACTCCTTGTTCCAGCTAGGCGGGCGCGGCTGGCGACGTCTCTGGGTCGTCCGACTCGCCCTCGATGGTAATCCGCGGGAGCCATGACAGGAACGACGGCATCCACCAGTTCCACTCGCCGAGCAGGCGCATCGACGCCGGCAGCAGGACGCTCCGAATCAGCGTGGCATCCAGGAACACGGCGAATACCGCGACCATGATCGCCGCGGCGCTGGTGATCCACCAGTGTTCGCGCGTCATCGCAGGGCCTCGCGACGCCGCCTCGGTCGGCTGGCTAGACTCGTCACGTGTCCACGTCCCAGTCCGCGACACCGCCGGCCGCTCCGTCCGTCAGCGGGCTCTACCCCGACTGGCCCCAGTACGCCACCCGGTTCGTCGCCGGCGTCCGGGACCTGACCGCGCCCGACCTGGCCATCCGCGCGGCGGCGGGGCACGCGCCGATCTGGGCGCTGGCGGCTCACGTGGCCGGATCGCGGGCATACTGGTTGTGCGGTGTCCTCGGCGAGCCGGGTGCCGACGCAACGCCCTTCACAGACCCGGCCAGCGGCCTGGGCTGGGAAGACGACGAGTCCCACCCGCGCTCGGGCACGGAACTCGCCTGGGCGCTGGAGTCGACATGGGCGGTCGCGGCCGACTGCCTGGCCCGATGGACGATATCGGGGCTGGGGGACGTGGTCGAGCGACGACAGGGCGACGCGATCCAGCACCACACCCGTGGCTCGATCCTCAACCGGCTGGTGAGCCACGACGCGTTCCACGCCGGCGAGATCTCGCAACTCCTCGGGGTGCACGGCCTGCCCGAGATCGACCTCTGGGCCCGCAACCGCTCGCGCCCGTAGGCGCGACCACCTCGGTCAGGTCGGCTGGTTGTCGATCTGGGCGCGCTGGAGGCGGCCGCTGAAGTCGACGTAGATGGACTTCCACTCGGTGTAGGTATCGATGGCGACGTGGCCGGCCTCGCGGTGGCCGTTGCCGGTCTCCTTCCAGCCACCGAACGGGAGATGCGTCTCGGCGCCGGTCGTGCCCGCGTTGACGTAGACGATGCCTGTCTCGAAGTCGCGCATCGCCCGGAAGGCCACGTTCACGTCACGCGTGAAGATGCTCGATGACAGGCCGTAGCGGGTCTGGTTGAGGGCGAGCATCGCCTCGCCGTAGCCGTCGACCGGGATGACGCTCAGGACCGGGCCGAAGATCTCCTCCTGGCCGATGCGATCCATGGCCCCCACGCCGGCGAAGATCGTCGGGGCGAAGAAGTGCCCGTGCCCAAGG
>JANOTJ010000044.1:0-5698 GCA_031416295.1 Chloroflexota bacterium | reverse complement strand
CCCGCGGCGCTCCGAGCGCCCGAGCCGGCAGATACCGGATCCGTGTTTTGGGGTCGACCTCCCTGATCGCCGCGTCGAGCGACTTTGTCAGCCTCCGGTCCATGGAACCGAAGGACAGACAGACTCCGCCCGACGCACGGGCCCACCATCGAGCCTACGTGCTCGTGCGTCGCTACCGGGACCGTCGTCGATGACAGTGCTGGCCGCTTGGTGGACAAAGTCGCTGGCCGGCGACAGGTGTCGCGATGGAGTGGCCGCTCACGGCGTGGAATCGGAGCGGGTGGAGCGCCGCCAATCGGAGCGTCCCATAGCCCCCCGTGGAGATGCCGCCGATGAACACGGCCTTGTCGGGCTGCAAGTCGAGGACCTGGAATGCTACCTCCGGGACCTCATCGACGATCCAGCATTCGTGGTCGCGTCCGTGGTGCCGCACATAACCCGAGCCATCGCCCCACAGGCCGTCGCTCGGCATGACGAGCGCGCGGGCGGCTCGACACCGCGGTACGCTTCGGAGACCCTGCAACGCGCCGGAACGGGGTGAGGCATGAAGGCAAAGCGAGAGGCGTCGCTGGTCGGGCCGGACGAGCGCAAGCTCCAGCCCAAGCTACGGGTCGTCGCGAACGGCAGCGCCGAGGTCAACGCGGTTCGCGCACAGTTCTCGTCATCGGTGTGTCTCGCGCCGGGCTCGCGCTATCTCGACGACGAGGCCCCGTTGTTCCCGCCGCTCGTCAGGCGCAACCAGCTGCCCCGCGGGGTGAGCCGCGGCAAACTGACGCAACTCGCGCCGGACGTACTGGCGAGCATCTTCATCGAGACCGCGGACGTGAGCGACGAGGCCTCCCGACGGCTGATGCTGGGCCAGCGCGCGCGGCGCGGCAACCTGATCACGGCCGAGATACCGGTGACCGAGCTGCCGGCCATGCTGGGCGACGAATCGGTCACCTGGGTGGAGGTCGGCGAGTCGCTGGTCGTGCCGCCGCCGATGATCTCGGCGGCTGGCCCGGCCGCCCCGAAGACCGCTCGGCGGGTCGCCGGCCAACAGCACCACCACGGCGGCTCCGGCGTGCTGATCGGGATCATCGATGTCAACGGCTTCGACTTCGCGCACCCGGACTTCCTCGATGGCAACGGCGACACCCGTTTCGTCCGCATCTGGGACCAGGGTGGCGACGCGCGACCGAGCCCGCACGAGCAGGAGGCGGCCGTCTTCTCGACCGAGTTCGGCTATGGCTCGGAGCTGCGCGCCGAGCATCTCAACGCCGCGCTCGCCGCGGCGCCCGCCGTCCATGTGGCGCCGCAGGACATCGAGCCGCAGTCGCAGATGGAGCCCGCCTCGCACGGCACGCACGTGGCGAGCATCGCGGCCGGCAACTACGGGGTCTGCCCGCAGGCGCTGATCGCCGGCGTCCTGATCTCGCTGCCGCCCGAGGACCGCGCGCGTCGACGCTCCTTCTACGACTCGACCCGGATCGCCCATGCAGTCGACTACCTGACGGCGCTGGCCACCAGCATGCGCGTGCCGCTCTCGATCAACATCAGCCTCGGCACCAACGGTCACGCCCACGACGGCTCGAGTGCGATCAGCCGCTGGATCGACAGCGCGCTCTCCGTCCCGGGGCGCTGCGTCTCGGTGGCCGCCGGCAACGCCGGTCAGGAGGTCGCGGCGTTCCCCGGCGACCTGGGCTTCGTGATGGGTCGCATCCACAGCGCCCGCCGCCTGCCGGCGCGTGATCTCGACACGCTGCTGGAATGGGTCGTCGTCGGCAACGGGCGCGTCGACATCTCCGAGAACGAGCTCGAACTTTGGTACAGCCCGCAGGACCGGCTCGCGGTCTCCGTCCGGCCGCCCGGCGGCGACTGGATCGGGCCGGTGGAACCGCTCCAATTCATCGAGAACCAGCGGCTCGCCGACGGCAGCTTCGTGAGCGTCTACAACGAGCTGTACCACCCGGCGAACGGGGCCAACACCATCTCGCTATACCTGAGCCCCTTCCTCAACCCGGCCGGTGTCATCGGCATCCCGTCCGGCACCTGGGCCGTTCGTCTCCACGCGCGCGAGGTGCGCGACGGCCGGTTCCACGCCTGGATCGAGCGCGACGATCCGCGCCGGCTCGGCCGCATCGGCGAGCGCGAGGCGTGGAGCTTCCCCTCGTACTTCACCCAGGGCTCGAACGTCGATAGCTCCTCGGTCAGCTCGCTCGCCTGCGGCAACTCGGTCATCGCGGTCGCCAACCTCGACGAGGCCACCGAGCGGATCAACATCACCAGCAGCCAGGGACCGACGCGCGACGGGCGCTTTAAGCCGGACGTGGCCGGGCCGGGCACGGAGATCGTCGCCGCGAACGGCTTCGGCGAGCCGGATGAGCCCTGGATCGCGATGACCGGCACGAGCATGGCGAGCCCGTACGTCGCCGGCGTCGCGGGCCTGATGCTTGCAACGGAGCCCGGGCTGACCGCCGCCCAGATCGGCGGCATCATCCAGCGCACGGCGCGACCGCTGCCGGGCGCCGACTTCACGTGGCTGACCGACGCCGGGTTCGGGCGGATCGATCCTGTCGCCTGCGTCGCCGAGGCCCGCATCGTCAATCGGCGCGACGACCGGACGCCGTGAACGGGCAGGCACGATGAAGCTGACCGCGTTCCAGGCCGGCAAGGGTGATTGCCTGCTGCTCGTGGGCGCCGACGGGCGGCGGATGCTCGTCGACGGCGGCATGCCGGCCGACTTCGCCGAGCATGTGGCGCCGGCACTTTCCGCGCTCCGCGGCGCGAACGGCGACGGGATGATCGACCTGGTCTACGTCTCGCACATCGACCGTGATCACATCGGTGGCGTGCTGCAGCTGCTGGACGACGTGGTGGCATGGCGCGTCCACGATCACCATCTCGCGGCTGGCAACGCGACGCACCGTGCACCGGACGTGCCGCGGCTGCCGGAGGTGGGCGCCATCTGGCACAACGCCTTCCACGAGCAGCTGGGCAGGAACGCCGGGCCGATCGCCGGGATGTTGGCCGTGTCGGCGGCGATCCTCGGCGGCGCTGAGGAGGACGAGGACACGATCGACGCGGCGACCCAGGCCGGCGAGCTCACCCAAAGCATCCCGGACGCGATCAAGGTCTCGCGCCGGATCGGCGCCGGGCAACTGGGCATCCCGCTCAACGCCGAGTTCGGCGGCAAGCTGGCCTACCTCCGCAACAGCCCGCCGCCCGGTCCCATCGCCTTCGGCGGGATCTCGCTGCGCGTGCTCGGGCCGACCGCCGGCTTCCTGCGCGCTATGCGGGCGGAATGGAACGCGTGGCTCGGGACCCACGAGGCGGCGCTCGAGGAGATCGCGCGCCGGGGACGGGAGGCAGAGCGCGACCTGGACACGTCGCAGTTCGTGACGAGGCTGGCGCTGACGATCGCCCAGGCGGACGTGCTGCGGGCTGCCCTTGAAGAAGCGCAGGAACTCGGCGACATCCGGGCCGTCACGCCGCCCAACCTCGCCTCGCTGATGCTGTTCGCCGAGGAGGCCGGCAGGACGCTCCTGCTGACGGGCGACGGCCACAGCGACCACATCCTGGTCGGCCTGCGGCGACACGGCCTGCTCGATCCGGACGTCGGCCTGCACGTCAACGTGCTGAAAGTCCAGCACCACGGGTCGGAGCACAACATCGATCCGCCGTTCTGCCGGCGAGTCACCGCCGACGACTACCTCTTCTGCGGCAACGGTGAGCACACCAACCCGGAGATCGAGGTGATCGACGCGATCGCTGATTCCCGGCTGGGGCCGCCGAACCAGCGCAGCCCCAACCCAGCGGCCGGCGGTGCGTTCCGCTTCTGGTTCACCAGCAGGGACACCGTGACGCAGCAGGCCGCCGCGAAGGTCCACATGACCGCCCTCGAGGCACGCGTCCAGCAGCTGATCGCGGCGAGCGGCGGCCGGCTCACGGCCACGTTCCTCGAACAGTCCTCGTTCGACGTGCCGGTCTGAGCGATACGAGCGCGCAACCTGCGCGCAGCGGGCTCGATTGTTGTGTCGAAGGGCGGCGATCACGAACAGGTCGAGGCGATCGAGGTGGCCGGAGTCAGGCGGCCCTCGACGCGCTGGCTCCGTCTCTCAGAAGCTCGAGGGTTCCCGGGCGAGCCTGTTCGCGGAGCTCGATGGGCCGGCCCTCCGAGCGCTGCCCGCCCGGCGCTACGAGTACGCCACCTGGAAGGCGGCCAAGGTCTCCATCGACTACCACGTCGAGGTCGGGCGCCACTACTACAGCGTGCCCTATGGCCACGTCGGGGAACGGGTCGACGTCCGGGCCAGCGCCCGCACGATCGAGGTCTTCGCCCGGGGCCGGCGGGTGGCGAGCCACCTGCGCAGCAGCGCGGTGGGCCGGCACACCACCGAGACGGCGCACATGCCCGAGTCGCATCGCCGGCATCTCGAGTGGAGTCCCTCGCGCCTCGTCGCCTGGGGTGAGCAGACGGGACCGGCCACCGGCGCCCTCGTCGCCGCGATCCTGCGCAGCCGGCCCCACCCCGAACAGGGTTTCCGGAGCTGTCTCGGGATCTTCCGGCTGGGACGCCGCCACGGGGAGGCACGGTTGGAGGCCGCCTGTGCCCGGGCGCTCGCGGTCGGCGCCCTCAGCTATCGCAGCGTCGACTCGATCCTGAAAGGCGGCCTCGAGCGCGCACCCATGCCCGAGCCGCCGCCCGTGCGGGCGACCCGCACCCACGCCAACGTCCGCGGCCCCGCCGCGTACGAGTGATGCGAACGATCTGGCCCCACCCCCGTCACCAGCACCAGCAAGGAGATCGCACCCATGCTCACCGGCCCCACGTTCGACAAGCTGATCACGCTCAACCTCTCCGGCATGGCCCGGGCGCTGACCGAGCAGCGCGAGAGCCCGGCCTACGCCGAGCTGCCCTTTGAGGACCGCCTCGGGCTGCTCGTCGACCGGGAGGCGACCGAACGGGAGAACCGCCGGCTCGAGCGCTACCTGCGGGCGGCGAAGCTGCGGGTGGCGGCATCGGTCGAGGACGTCGACTTCCGGGCCCCGCGCGGGCTCGACCGCTCCCTCATCCTCGAGCTCGCGTCCGCGCGCTGGGTGGCGGCCCACCAGCAGGTGCTGGTCACCGGGCCGACGGGCGTCGGCAAGACGTATCTCGCCTGCGCCCTGGCCGCGGCCGCCATCCGCGCGGGACACACCGCCCTCTATGCCCGGACCCCGCGCCTGCTCGCCGAGATCGCGACCGCCCGCGCCGACGGGCGCCTGGCCCGCCTGCTCTCGGCGTGGGCCCGGATCGAGGTCCTGGTCCTCGACGACTTCGCCCTCCAGCCGCTCACCGACGCCCAGGCAGCGGACCTGCTGGAGGTGATCGAGGACCGGGCGGGCCTGCGCTCCACCATCGTCACGAGCCAGCTCCCGGTCGCGCTCTGGCACGAGGGACTCGGCGAACCGACGGTCGCCGATGCCATCTGCGACCGCCTGCTCGCGGGGGCCCATCGGATCGAACTGCGGGGCGCCTCGCTCCGCCGGACCGAGACCCGGCCGGACCGTCCGTCGGGCACCGACACCACCACGGCGGAGCGCTGATGACCAGCGGCCAGCGTGCCATCCTGGCGTGCCACACTACCCGCCACTGCATCGAGAGGAGGTGAGGATCAGGGGATGACAGCGACGCCCCGCGTCGGCCGCTGACGCGGCCTCCGAGGGGGTGGCCAAA
>JANOTJ010000043.1:0-1919 GCA_031416295.1 Chloroflexota bacterium | reverse complement strand
CTTGATCTTGTCCCTCCGTCCGGCGGGCGGTTCCGAGCATGTGTGGAATTCAAGGCGAGAGCTGAGCCAGCCGACGTGGTCCGGCTCGTTCCATGGCTACAGCAGTGCGGCCCGGCCGTCCTCGTTGCCCCGGCGG
This sequence comes from Chloroflexota bacterium, assembly GCA_031416295.1. Classification (GTDB taxonomy): domain Bacteria; phylum Chloroflexota; class Limnocylindria; order Limnocylindrales; family CSP1-4; genus SPCO01. The sequence continues at coordinate 1,783 of JANOTJ010000043.1, read as the reverse complement.
TCGGGAGTCGTACTCGGGACATCCTGGCGGATGCCGGGATCAGTTGGATGGAGCCCGAGGGCGACTGCCGGATCGCACTCGGAAGTCTCTTCATCGAGCGACTCGGTCGAGACCGACCCCGTCGAATGGCCGGCGCGTCGGACACGCGGTACGTCTCTGACCTGTTTTCGGGCGGAGCCTTGCGAGTCGTTCGGTGGCTGCTTATCGAGCCCGCCAAGTCGTGGAAGCTTGCCGACATGGCCGAGAGAGCCAGTCTCACCCTCGGTTTCGTCAGCCGGACATTCAAGACGCTGGCACGTGACGCTTACCTGGACCGAACTCGCGGATCCAGTCGTGTTCGGGATCGGGACGCCCTGCTCGAAGCGTGGGCAGCGGCCCCAACGCCGAGGGCGTCGGCCTTCGAGCGGGCAGCGACGACCAGCGGACCCGAGGCACTCCTCCGTACGATCCCGACCCTCACGGCGCCAAGGCCATACGCCGTCACTGCCGAAGCCGCGACCGACAAACTGGCGCCATTCGCCAGGTTCAGCCGAGTCGAGATCTACGTCGAGGACGTGGGGGGTTGGGATCGGGCCCTCGGTCTGACGTCCGTCCCGCGCGGCGGGAACTTGGTGCTGATCAAGCCCGTGGATGCCGGCGTGTTCGACGGCTCGTTCGAGCGCGACGGGGTGTTGCTCGTGAGTCGACCGCAGATGTATGTCGACCTCGTGCGCCGCGGTGGTGCAGCCGCTGAGGCCGCGGCGTTCATGCGCGAGAGAGGCGAGCTGTGGCCGTTCTAGATCCTCGCGACGACCCGGCGTCGGTCGTCGGGGCCGAGCGGGTGATGCTCGAGCTTTGGACGGTGCTGGTTGGCTTCACCGACGCGATGACGATCGTCGGCGGCAGCGCTCCGCCCCTGCTCACTGGCGATCAGCCCGACGATCCCTACGTCGGAACGCTTGATGTGGACCTGGTTATCGACCCGATCGGCGTCCCCGATGACGTCTACCGGACGATCGCCGAGCTCCTCCGTGAGCGTGGTTATGCCCAACTCGACCAACCGTTCCGCTGGCTCCGATCGGTGACCGTTGACGGGCGATCGATAGACATCGAGGTGGACCTGCTCGCCCCTTTCACGCCGCGAATGGGATCCGACCACCGACACGAGAGGATCGGCGGAGAGCCACTGGCCCGTCGGACGGAAGGCGCTGAGCTCGTCCGGATCGCCTGCGTCGATCGCGAGCTCGAGGGTATCCTGCCCGACGGGCGCCGCAACCGAGTCGCCGTCCGTGTCGCCTCACCGGCGGCCATGGTGATCCTCAAGGCGCTGGTGATAGGCCAACGGGACAAGCCGAAGGACGCCTACGACATCGACTATCTCCTCCGCCACGTCGGGGTCGAGGAGGTGGCAACCGGGATCGCCGAGTTTGGCCAGCTCGAGTCGGTGAAGAAGGCCCTGGGCATCTTGGCGGAGAAGTTCAACTCGATCGATGCGCTTGGGCCGACGAGCGTAGCCCTGTACCGTCGTGCTCAGCTCGGAAGCCAGGAAGCCGATCAGCTCCAGGTGCTCGCCTACGCGCGAGTCGACCAACTCTTGGGACGTCTGGGCCGCTAGACATCGTGAGGATCTGTCGTTCCATCGAACCCTCGATGTAAAGCCGAGGCGACCGGGCGGCACCTCGGCCGGGCCGGACTCGCAGCCATGCGGAGGGCTCGCACCCGGAGAGGTCACGGCTCCCCGGTGTCATTCGGCCCCCTGGGGAGGGGGCCAATGGCCGTCAGATTGGTCGGTCTGGCCCTACGC
>JANOTJ010000042.1:0-4543 GCA_031416295.1 Chloroflexota bacterium | reverse complement strand
AGCGACATAGACGTGTCCGGCGCCACCGGCCGCCTTGAGCAGGCCGAGCTCGGTGACGTCGCGACTGACCGTGGCCTGGGTGACGTCGAAGCCCTGCTCGACGAGCGCATCGACCAGTTCGCGCTGGCTGCTCACCGGGCGTGAGGTCACGAGCTGGTGGATCGCCCGCTGGCGCAGGCGCTTGAGCTCCTGGCTCGGGGTCATGCGCTGTGCCCGGCGCGCATCATGCGCTGTGCCCGGCGCGCATCATGCGCTGTGCTCGGCGCGCATCATGCGGCGCCCACTTCGGCCCGGCGCGCATCATGCGGCGCCCACTTCGGCCCGGCGCGACGCCATGAGGCGCGTCCCGAAGGACGGGTCGGTCAGGGCGCGCTCCAGCGCGTGCTCGGCGGCCGAGTCGGCGATGATCGCTTCTGCGCCCTCCCAGCCGAGCGCGGCGACGGCGGCCCGGATCTTGGGCACCATCCCGCCGGCGATGACGCCGGTCTCGATGAGCTGCTCGGCCTCGGCCGCGGTGAGGGTGTCCAGCTTCTGCCCGTCAGCGTCGCGCACGCCGTCAACGTCGGTCATGAGCACGAGCTGGCGGGCGCCGAGGCCCGCCGCGATGCCGGCCGCTGCGTCGTCCGCGTTGACGTTGCACACGATCCCGTCGGCGTCGCGGGCGAGCGGCGCGACGACCGGGACCTGGCCGCCGACGAGGATGGCGTCGAGCAGGTCGCGCCGAAGGCCGCTGACGCTGGCGACGAGGCCGAGCTTCGGGATGCGCTCGGCGATGAGCAGGCCGCCATCGACGCCGCTGAGTCCGACGGCATCGACGCCGAGGTCGCGCAGCCCGGAAACGAGCTCGCTGTTGACCACGCCGCGCAGGACCGCTGCGGCCACCTCCAGGCTCTGGGCGTCGGTCACGCGCAGGCCGCCCTCGAACCTGCTCGGGACGCCGAGCCGTTCCAGCCACTCCGTGATGCGCTTGCCGCCGCCGTGTACGAGAACGACCGGGCGCTTGCGGGCGACCATGGCCACCTCCGCCAGCACCTGGCTCTGATCGGCGATCGTCGTGCCGCCAAGCTTGATGACGAGGATCTCACTCATCGGGCGGCCTCCCACGATCCATCGGGCTGCCGATATCGCTCCCACCGATACATCGGGGGGATGGGGAGCCACAACGACCGTCCGAGCGGTGGTTGTGGCGTCCGGCGAGCGCCCGCCACGCACGGATCGTCGGTCCAGAAGCCCCGCCTGACAGGTGTGGAGGCCGTTGTGAGCTCCGGTACCCACAGTTTATCGGTGGTGGCGATATCCGGCGAGGGAACGGGCTCGGCGGAGGCGGGCTCGGCGAGGACCGCGGCGCGCCTCACGTGGTGTACTCCGAGTTCTCGATGACATAGGCCTCGGTCAGGTCGCAGCCGAAGGCCTCGCCGCGGCCGGTGCCCTGGCCGAGGTGCAGGCCGATGAGCAGCTCCGGGGCGTGCATGCCCGCCCGCGCCGCAGCGCGATCGAACGGGATCGGCCCGCCCTGCGCGCCATCGAACACGAGCTGGCCGGCGATGGTGATGCGCAACCGGTCCGGGTCCAGGGCGACCGGCTGTCCTCTGCGTCGCCGCGCCTCGTCGGCGGACAGCCCGGCAGCCTCAAGTACGGCCGCACCGGCCAGCACGGCATTCCCCGCGGCGCCGGCGATGCGGCCCCAGTTGGGGTCCTTGCCGTGGGCCGCGGCCTTGACCAGCGACGAAGAGATGACCGCCCGCGCCACCGCACGAGCCTCGGCATCGTCCCGGGCGCCGGTCACGCTGGCGGTCAGCAGGATCGTGGCGCCCTCGCCGTCAGCCGCCTGCTGGCGGGCGAGGTCGCGACCGATGGCCTCGATGGCGGCTCCGAGCGTCGCCGCGGCCGTGGTCCCGGCCTGCACGGACGGGTTGCCCGCGGCGCCGGACGCCAGGACGAACACGGTGTCGTTGGTGCTGGTGTCGCCGTCCACGGACAGCTGGTCCCAGGTGCGCGCCGCGGCCGGGCGCAGCAGCGACCACAGCACGGCCGGCTCCACGGCCGCGTCGGTCAGCGCGACCGCGAGCATCGTGGCCATGTTCGGGTGGATCATCCCGACGCCCTTGGCGATGCCGCTGACGGTGACCGCGACGCCATCGATGTCGACGGTCGTCGTCGCGTCCTTGGTGACCGAGTCAGTCGTGCGCAGGGACACGGCCGCGGCCTCGAGCCCGGCGTCATCGTCGAGGATGGTGGGGGAGAGGGCGGTGAGGCCCGCCGCCACGCGATCGAGCGGCAGGCGTGTGCCGATGATCCCGGTCGACAGGTGGAGCACGTGGGTCTCGGCCACCCCAGTCGCGGCCGCGACGAGGCGGCCCACCTCGGCCTGGTCGGCGGCACCCGCGGCGCCGGTCGCGGCGTTGGCGCAGCCGCTTGTCGAGACCACGGCGCTTGCCCAGCCGTACCCGCCCCGCGGATCCCCGGACGTGGCCGCGAGATTGGCCCGTGACGAGAGCACGGGTGCGGCCGCGAACGCGTTCGGAGTGAAGACCGCGGCCACCGCCGCTGGACCGCCGGTCGTGACGATGAGTCCGAGATCGGGTCGGCCCGAGGCCTTGATCCCGGCAGCCAGGCCACCGGCCCGGAATCCGGCCGGCAGACTGGCGCGTCGCTCGACGGGTGGGAGGTCCGTCGAGCGATCGCGGGCGATGGAATCGAGCGAAGGCGCGGTCATCGGGCGGCCATTGCGACCGTCATGGCGCGAGGGGGAGCTGGTCGAGGCCGGCCGTCTCCGGCAGCCCGTGGACGAGGTTGAATGACTGGACGGCCTGCCCGGCGGCGCCCTTGACGAGGTTGTCCTCGACGGCGATGACCAGGATCCGCCCCGTGCGTTCGTCCAGGATCGGGAAGATCAGGACGTGGTTGCTGCCGGTCACATGCCTGGTCGCAGGCGCGCTCGCGACGACGTGGACGAACGGCTCATCGTCGTAGGCGTCGTGGTACAGCGCGGCGAGCTCGTCGGCGCTGATCGGGCGCGTCGGGCGGACGTGGTTGGACGACAGGATGCCGCGGACCATGGGCATCAGGTGCGGCAGGAAGTCCACCGCGATCGCGCCTGGATTGGCGCCTGGATCCAGGCCCACGCTCGTCGCGGCGACCGCGAGCTCCTGCTCGATCTCGGCGACATGACGGTGGCCGCCGATGCCGTAGGCCCGCACGCTCCCGTCGATCTCGCCGAACATCATCTCGGGCTTCGGGTCGCGGCCGGCGCCGCTGACGCCGCTCTTGGCGTCGACCACGAGGTCGCCGATGAGACCGGCTCGCGCGAGCGGGGCGAGCGCCAGGAGCGTCGCCGTCGGATAGCACCCCGGGCTGCCGACGATGGCGGTCGGCGCATCGATGAGCGCGCGAAGCTCGTCCCGATGCAGCTCCGGCAGGCCGTAGACCGCGATCTCCAGGAGGTCGGGCCGCGGATGCTCGAAGCCGTACCAGCGTGGATAGTCGGCCGCGTCGCGGAGGCGGAAGTCGGGCCCGAGGTCGATGATCGCGATGCCTTTCGCGGCCATGGCGGGGACCATCGCGGCGGCCGCGCCGTGGGGCAGGGCCAGGAACGCGGCATCGATGTCGGCCGGGAGCTCGGCCCCGACGGTCAGGCCGGTGGTGGCGAGGTGAGAGTGGAAGGTGCCGATCGGGTCGTCGTGGCGGTCACGGCCGGCGAGGCCTGCGATGTCCACGTTCGGGTGGCGACTGAGCAGCCGGATCAGCTCCGCACCGACGTAGCCGGTGGCACCGATGATCCCGACGCGGATCTTCCTTGGCGCACCATCGGGCTGCTCGCCTCGACGTGAGCGGGGGAGGTGCCCGGACGACGACCCGTCTGCCTCGATCGCGGCGGGCGACTCGAGTCCCGCGCTCACAGGCACGTACCTGCGCCCATGGGCGCAGTCCTGCTCACGGGCGGGCGACTCGGGCGGCTCGACGGGATCGGGTGGACGGTCGTCATCGGGTGGATGACTATACAGGACTCCTGCATAGTCATGCAAGGCGCACAGGACGTTCGACCGAGGTTCGCGCCCGGCCGCCAATCCCTACTTGTCTAGTCGGGATTGTATGATATCGTCTCGGTCTGAGGCGGTCCTCGCCAGTCGCACAGTCGTCGCCGGTCACACACAGGAGAGCCCGTTCCGATGCCCAACGCCGTTCCGGCCGCAGCCGCCGCAGCGCTGCCGCCCGCCCGCATGATCGATCCGCGCGGCCATCGCTTCGGAGCGGGCGTGTCGGCCGTGCTCCTGATCATCGCGACCGTGGTCCAGGCACCCATCCTCGTCCTCGTGGCGCTCCTGTCGATCGGGACCTCCGCGGCGTTCGGGCTCAAATACTCGATCTACGGCGCGATCTGGCGGCGGATCGTAAAGGTCGCCGGCATCGGCAAGACCGAGCCCGAACACGAGTATCCGCCGCGCTTCGCACAGGTCCTCGGCAGCATCGCACTGACGCTCTCGCTGGTCGCGTTCCTCCTCGGCGCGCCGACCCTCGGCTGGGTCTTCGCCCTGGCGGTCGC
>JANOTJ010000041.1:0-2175 GCA_031416295.1 Chloroflexota bacterium | reverse complement strand
TCGTCCACGACGACGCACAACGCGTACGTCCAGTGGCCAGTGCGGTCGCGGATGGGCAGGTCACCGGACGAGGCGACCTCGCGGGTGCATGACCCGAGCAGCCCGTCGAACCACGTCTCCGACCCCGCTCCGAGGGCCACCCGGAGTACCGGCCCGACCACCTCGCGCGGCCGGCAGTCGCCCGGACAGCCGCTGCCGGCCCACGGTCCGCCGTGCGCCACGGCCCAGGCCGCGAAGGTGGACCGGGTGCAGTCGCAGCCGTAGACCAGGCCGTCGGCGCGAAGCCGGTCCGCGGCCTGGGCGTACGCCGCCTGGGCATCCGCATCGGTCTGGCGGACCGGCCCGCGGTCCGCCCTGAACCCGAGCCAGGCGAGGTCCTCGATCAAGGCGGCGTCGTACTCGGGCCGGCAGCGCGCGGCATCGTGGTCCTCGATGCGCAGCAGCACCCGGCCGCCCGTGGCCGCCGCGAGGCCCCAGACCCATGCCGCGTTCGCGACGTGGCCCAGGTGCAGGTAGCCGGTCGGCGCCGGAGCGAAGCGGGTCAGCCCGCGATGCGGCAGGTCGCGCAGCGCAGGTCGGTCAGGAGTCGTCGCCATCCTGCGCGTCACCATGGCGATGGCGGCGCTCGCGTTCACGTTGCCGATCACGGGTTTCCAGCGCCCGTGTGGCGACGAACAGCCGGCGGTAGAGCGCCAGCAGATCCGCCTGGGGAAGCGGGCCCTCGTTGGCCATGGACACGCGCAGCAGCACCTCGCGTTCCCGCTCGGCGTCACGGATCGCCCGACGTCCCGAGGCGCTCTTCGCCCGCCCTGCCTCCCGGGCCAGGGTCGCTCGCTCGTTGAGGAGTGCCACGAGCCGCCGATCCAGCGCGTCGATGCGCCGGCGCAGCCGCCGCAGGTCCGCCGACTCGGGGATCCCGGTCGGATCGCGCCGGTCAGCCACGGACGCCTCCGAACCGCCGAGCGATCGACTCGAGCGCGAGGTGGTAGCCCCGGGCACCCTGACCGACGATCGATTCGAGCGCGACGTCATGCAGGAAGTTGACGTGGCGGAACGGCTCGCGACTGGATGGATCGGACAGATGGACCTCGATGAACGGCCGCTGGACCGCCAGGAGCGCGTCGCGCAGGGCGACGCTCGTGTGGGTGAGGCCGCCGGCATTGACGATCGCGACCTCGAAGTCGCGGACATGCAGCCGGTCGATCAGGGCGCCTTCGTGGTTGGACTGGAAGAAGTCGACCGCGAGGCCGAGTTCCCGGGCCCGGACCGCGATGGCGGCATGGATCTCGTCGAGCGACTCGTGGCCGTAGATCTCGGGCTCGCGCGTCCCGACGAGGTTGAGGTTGGGGCCCTGGAGGACAAGGACACGGGTCATGCGGAACTCCCGACGGCAAGCAACGAGGACGCGGCTGCGGCGACCACATCGGCCGGCACATCGTCGCGCACGACGACCCCGTCCGCGCTGGGCAGGACCCAGCGCAGCCGTCCGGCGGCATGCTTCTTGTCCGTGGCCAGGTGGTCCAGCACCGTGTCCAGCGGATAGGGCAGGGGAGCGACCCCGAGATCCAGGGCGTCCAGCAGGCTCGTGATGCGGGCCGCTCGGTCTGCCGGCGTCACGTCGAGTGCGACGCCGATCCGGCAGGCGGCACGAAGACCGTAGGCGACGGCCTCGCCGTGGAGCAGGTCGCCGTAGCCTGCGGCCGCCTCGACGGCATGACCCAGCGAGTGTCCGAGGTTGAGGGTGATCCGACCCCCGTCGGGACCACGTTCCCGCTCGTCGGCGACGACCACCTCGATCTTGGCCCAGGCGCAGCGCTCCACGAGCTCCGCGACAAGTCCGCGATCGAAGGCGCCGTTTTCGCCCCGCGCGATCGCCCCGCCGTCGCGCTCCAGGAGCTCGAACAGGCGCCCGTCACCGAGCGCCGCCATCTTGACCGCCTCGCCCAGGGCGGCCCGCCGCTGGCGCTCGGGGAGCGAACGCACGAGGTCGACATCGATGACCACGGCGGCCGGCTGGTGAAAGGCACCGACCAGGTTCTTGCCCTCGGGCAGGTCCACCGCCGTTTTGCCGCCGATGGACGAATCAATCTGGGCCACGAGGGTCGTTGGCACGTGGACGATCGGGATGCCGCGCAGGTAGGTGGCGGCGAGGAAGCCCGCCGTATCGCCGAGCGC
>JANOTJ010000040.1:0-3594 GCA_031416295.1 Chloroflexota bacterium | reverse complement strand
CACCACTGGCCGGCCCGACCGTGGCGAACTGCTTCACGCGCCGAAGCGAGACGTAGGCCTGCTTGGGCGCCAACTCCACGTCATCGCCAAGACCCTTCGCCGCGGCGATCACGAGATCGTGGAACGGCCGAAGCACCGCCTTGGGTCCGGCATAGATCGCGTCGACCAGTCCGTCGCCAGACGGTGCCTCGTCCCCGCGGCGGACACTCAACGCGACCCGGTTCGCGTCGCCGTGCCCCCATCCCATGCTGGGACTTGAGCCACGCGACGAGTTCGCCGTGCTTCTCGGGACCACTGGCGCGCGCGAGCTCGACCCACGAATCGAACGCACGGCCCGTGCGCAGCTCCACGTTGCGCTTCTGATTCTCGACCACTTCGTCCACAACGTCAGGCATCGAGACCCTCCATCCGAGATCGTGACCGTCCGTTCAAGCCGATGGCGGCGGAACCTCCGTAGGCAACGACTCGCCGCGGACCCCGGCGATCAGGTTTGCGGCGGCCATCTGGGCCATCCTGTCGCGGGTCGCCCGCGAGGCCGACGCGATATGCGGCACGATCAGGCAGTTGTCCAGACCCACCAGCGGATCGTCCATCGGGATCGGCTCAGGATCGGTCACGTCCAGGGCCGCCGCCCAGATGATGCCGTCCCGCAGGGCCGTCGCCAGGGCCGCCTGGTCCACCACGGGACCCCGGGAGGTGTTGACCAGCACGGCCGTGGGCTTCATCCACGACAGGGTCTGCGCGTTGATCAGGTGCCGGGTCACCGGGGAGAGGTTGACGTGCAAGGACACGAAGTCGCTCCTGGGCAGCAGCTCCTCCAGGGGCAGGTACGTCGCACCGAGCGGACCCGTGACGTCGTCGGGCAGCGGCTGCACGTCGTGGTACAGGATGCGCATCCCGAAGCCGGCCGCCCGGCGCGCGACCGCCTGGCCGATCCGCCCGAACCCGACGATGCCGATGGTCGCGCCGTGCACGTCCAGGCCGAGCAGGAGCAACGGCCCCCACGTCTGCCAGCGGCCCTCGTGGACGTATCGAACGCCCTCCGGGACCCGTCGAGCGGCGGCCATCAGGAGCGCCCAGGCGAGGTCGGCGGTCGTCTCGGTCAGGACGCCCGGCGTGTTGCCGACGGGGATCCCGCGTCGCGCGCACGCGCCGACATCGATGTTGTCGAAGCCGACGGCGTAGTTGCTGACGACCTTGAGCTGCGGCCCGGCGGCGTCCAGCAGCTCGTCGTCCACGCGATCGGTCAGGAGCGTCAGCGCGCCATCGACGCCGGCGACCCGTCGCAGCAGCTCGTCCCGTGGCGGCGGCAGGTCATCCTCCCAGAGGTCCATGTCGCAGGCCGCCCGGATGAGCTCCAGCCCCTCGTCGGGGATGATCCGGCTGACGAAGACCCGCGGGCGCGCGCCGTCAGCCACGGCCGAGGCCCGCCACGAAGCGCTCGATGCGGCCGAGCGCCTCGGTCAGGTTCTCCCGCGAGTTCGCGTACGAGATGCGGATGTGCTCGGTCCCGACGCCGCCGAACGCGGTCCCGGCAAGGACGCACACGCCGGCCTCCACGAGCAGCCGCTCGGCGAGCTCCGCACCGGACAGGCCCGTGCCGGAGACGGACGGGAAGGCATAGAACGCTCCGACCGGGGTCAGTGCCCGGATGCCCGGGATCGCGTTGAGCCCGGCCACGAGGAGGTCGCGCCGGGCCTTGAACTCCACGACCATGGCCTCCACGTCGTCCTGCGGGCCGACGAGGGCCTGGACGGCGCCGACCTGGGCGAACGTCGGGGCACAGCTGATGGTGTTGATGACGAGCTGGGCGTAGGTCGCGATGAGCGAGGGCGGCACGACCGCGTAGCCCAGGCGCCAGCCGGTCATCGCGAAGGTCTTGGAGAAGCCGTCGAGGATGATCGTCCGTTCGGCCATCCCGGGCAGTGACGCGATGGACACGTGCTCGTGGCCGTCGTACAGGATCCGGCCATAGATCTCGTCCGAGACGACCCACAGGTCGTGCTCGATGGCCAGGGCCGCGATGCGTTCGTTGTCCTCGCGGGTCAGGACGCCGCCGGTCGGGTTGGCCGGCGAGTTGACGAACAGGACGCGCGTGCGCGGCGTGATGAGCGCCGCCAGCTCATCCACGTCCAGGCGGAAGTCGTTCTCCATCCGGATCGGGATGGGTACCGGCGTGGCGCCCACGAAGCGGGTCAGCGATTCGTAGATCGGGTAGCCGGGGTCCGGGACGAGGACCTCGTCGCCCGGGTCCACGAGGCCCAGGATCGCGTACAGCATCACGCCCTTGCCGCCGACCGTCACGAAGACCTGCGAGGCATCGGCGCTGACGCCCTTGCGCATGTTCACGTCCGCGGCGATGGCCGCGCGCAACTCGGGGATACCCGGGAACGGCGCGTAGTGCGTGGCGCCGTCATCGAGCGCCTGCTTGGCCGCCTCGCGCACGTGGGCGGGCGTGTCGAAATCAGGCTCGCCGATCTGGAGATGGATGATCGAGCGCCCCTCGGCCTCCATCGCCCGGGCGCGGGCGCTCACCGCGAAGGCGCTCTCGGTTCCGATGGTGCCCATCCGGGCGGCGACGCGAAGGCCGGTACTGACGGTCATGACGAACCTCCTAGGGCAGCAGGGAGCGGATGGCGAAGGTGACGTTGGCTGGGCGTTCGGCGAGTCGGCGCATGTACCACGGATACCAGTGCTCGCCATAGGCGATGAGCGTCGCGACCCGGTAGCCCTCGCGGGCGAGGCGGAACTGTTCGTCGGCACGGATGCCGTAGAGCATCTCGATCTCGAAGGCCTCGCGCCCGACGCCGGCCGCCGCCACCTGCGCGGCGATCTGCTCGATGAGCTCGACGTCGTGGGTGCCGAGACCCAGGCGGATCGGCCGGCCCCGGCCGTCGAGCAGGAAGCCGACGGCAAGGCCGAGAAAGCTCGAGTCAACGCGGCGCTTGTCGCGGTAGGCGATCGCCGCGGGCTCATCGTAGGCGCCCTTCACGAGTCGGATGGCCGGATCGAGCGGCATCAGCCGGGCGATGTCGCCGGCAGTGCGCTTGAGGTAGGCCTGCAAACAGATGCCGGTCCGCGGCTGGACCGCGCGCAGGCGCTCGTACAGGCGGATGGTCGACTCAACGTAGGCCGAGCCCTCCATGTCGACCCACAGGTACGACCCGGTAGCCGCGGCGTGCTCGGCGATGCGCACCAGGTGGGCCAGCGTCCGGTCCTCGTCGTGGTCGAGCCCGAGCTGAGTCGGCTTGACCGAGACCTCGCCCGTGATGCCCCGTGCCGCGATGGCGTCGAGCACCCCGATGTAGTGGTCCGCGACGGCATCCGCCTCCTCGAGCGAGGTGAGGTTCTCACCAAGCCGCGTATACATCGTGGCGATCCCGGCCGCCTGCAACGGCGCGGCCGCGTCCAGGGCCGAGTCCAGGGTCTCGCCGGGCATGAACCGCCGGACCGCCCGCTGCATGAAGCGCAGCTTCGGCAGGCGCTCCTTCAGCCAGCGGTTGCGGGCGGCCCACAGGAAGACTCGACGGATCACGGCAGACTCCTGACCAGGCCACCGTCCACGGGCACGATCGCGCCGGTCACGTACGAGGC
>JANOTJ010000039.1:0-2867 GCA_031416295.1 Chloroflexota bacterium | reverse complement strand
CATCGCGGACGACAGCCGGGGCCTGAAGGAGGCCTTCCTGCCGGACCAACGGATCGACCTTGTCGACGCGCTGGCGGCGTTCACGGCAGGCTCCGCGTACGTCAACCACCTCGACGACGTGACCGGCACGCTCGAGGTCGGGAAGTTCGCCGATCTGGCCGTCCTGGATCGCGACCTGTTCGACCGCGGCGCCGGGGCCATCGGGGAGGCGCGAGTCGTTGGCACGTTCGTCGAGGGTGCGAGCGTCTACGAGGCCGCCGATCTCGGCGGCTGATGCCTCCTCCCATCGGCTTCGTTCAACCTCCCCTCCCATACACACATGACCCCCCTCCGCTGCTCCTGTGGTTCGGGCATGGCCGGGACCTGCTCCCGCGTCCACCGCTACTACCGGTGCACATCACGACGCGGGCGGCCGACGGTCCGAGCCGACCTGCTCGAGTCGAGCATCTTCGACCTCATCCGTCGGAGCCTCATCACTCCGGATGCCATCCGACAGATGTCGAGATCCTGAATTCGGACCTCGAACTGCGGAACTCGCGTCGGTCGGGCGACCACGATCGGGCCATTAGCCAGGTCCGGAGTCTTGAGCGTCAAGACGCCAATCTTCGCCGTGCACTCCGCACAGCGGCACCGTCGGCCGCAGAGCGGACCTCAGTCGAACTCGACTCGGTCGCTGGCGAGCTCCGCGAAGCGACGCGGCGCGTCGAAGCGTTCGATGTCGAGTTCGCCCGTACCGGATCACCAAGCGCCTCGTGCAGCAGCTCCTCGACCAGATGAGCGGGCTCATCGAGCACGCACCGCTCGAAACCCGCGTCGCCTGGGTCAGAGACCTATTCGAGCAAGTTGAGGTCGATGGGGTCGAGCAGCGCGCCGTCGCCCGCTGGAAAGCACCAACCGACCAGGATGTTGGCCGATCGGAATCAGTAACAGAGTGGCTCCGGCGGTAAGATTCGAACTTACGACCAAGCGATTAACAGTCGCCCGCTCTACCACTGAGCTACGCCGGAGCGGATCGGTACGCCGTCATGGCGACCGGATCGCGCACGCCGCGAGGGCGCGCCGCGGAAGGATACACCGGGCGCCGGCCGGACCGCCGACGGCGGACGGCCCCATCGACGGTCATCGAGCTGACCGTCGCGTAGAACGCCTCGCTCGACATGCCGCGGATGCTACCAGCCGGTACCCTCGCTCCACGATGCCACCCGAGACGCGGACCGACACCCAGCGCTGGCGAACGCTCGTCCTCGCCTACCCGGTCATGAACGCGAAGATCGGCTCGGGCCTCGCGCGTCGGCGCGCCCAGCGGGTCATGGGCCGGGAGGAACGGGACGCCGTCGAGTCCGTCATCGAACGCCTGCCGGCGACCATCCTCGACTGGTCCGAGGGGGCCGCCACGCTCGAGCCGCTGGACCTCATCGAGGTGCGTCGGCCGATCGGCTCGATGTCGTCGGTCGGCGAGGGACGCTGGTGGGTGGGGCCGCGCGAGGTTCGGTCGGAGCTCACCGACGTGGCCGCCACCGGCGCGCGCTACGACTCGATCTTCGTCCTGTGGCCGGGCGATCCGGCCGTGGCCCAGTGCGGCTGGGGGTGCACCCTCGGGCCGTCCGACGCGACGTTCGGGGCCGGCTTCAGTTCGATCTCGACCGACCACTGGCGAACGCTGGCGACCGATCCGGATCCCGAGCAGGGCTACGTGCATGAGTGGCTGCACCAGGTCGAGGCGGTCTATCGCGCGCTGGGCCTGTCCGAGGCGGAGCTCCCGTCCCTCCATGGCGGGCCGTTCACCTCGACGCGGCCGGCCGCGGAGCCCCCGTTCGGCGGCTCGTACGCCGACTACCACGAGGGATTCGACGGGCGACCCGCGGCCCGGACCTGGGTGCCCTGGTACCGCGACTGGATGACTGGACGCCTCCGCCAGGTGGATGCGCTGCCCGGGAGCGACACCCAGATCGGGCTGACCGCCGAGCGCTGGGCACTCCGGACCGGATCGACCGCGGTTGACGGCGGTTGACCCCGGCTGACGGCATACTCGCCGACATGTCGCCGATCCATCCCCTTATCAGCGTTTCGAATCTCGCCGCGCGACTCGACGAGGCGACGCTGCGGATCGTGGATTGCCGCTGGTACCTCGGCCGACCAGGCGCCGGGCGCGAGGCCTACGACGCCGGTCATCTGCCGGGCGCCGTGCACATCGATGTCGACGCTGATCTCGCGTCGCGCGACGGTCCAGGACGTCATCCCCTACCCGACCCGGCCGCGTTCGCTCGGCTGCTCGGCGGGCTCGGATTCGGGGCCGGGGACCTCGTGGTGGCCTACGACGACGTCGGCGGCTGGGTCGCGGCGCGGCTGTGGTGGATGCTTGATGCCCTGGGACATCAGGCCGTGGTCGTGCTCGATGGCGGGATCGGGGCGTGGACGGCAGCCGGGTGGCCGCTGACCGTGGACCTGCCGACATTCCCGGTCACGGATCTGCGACTCGCGGAGCACTGGTCGGGCACGATCGAGCGCGACGCCCTTCGATCGCGGCTGGGTACCGTCACGCTTCTGGATGCCCGCGCTGGACCGCGCTATCGCGGCGAGGTCGAGCCCATCGACGCCGTGCCCGGGCATATCCCGACCGCCGTCAACGCACCGACCGATGGGAATCTCGGTCCCGACGGACACTTCCTGCCGCCGGACCAGCTGGCCGCACGGTTCCGGGCACTCGGCGCGTCCGGCGCGTCCGGCGCGTCCGGCGCTCTCCGCGCTGCCGGCACTGACGGCGCGTCCGCCCAGGTCGTGACCTCCTGCGGCAGCGGCGTATCGGCCTGTCACAACGCCCTCGCGATGCGCGCTGCCGGCCTCCCGGACCCGATCCTGTATGTCGG
>JANOTJ010000038.1:0-2145 GCA_031416295.1 Chloroflexota bacterium | reverse complement strand
CGGCACGTTCCTCGTGGAGGGTGGGCGGATCGTGGGCCGGTGCGGAACCTCCGGTTCACGCAGAGCTACCTCGATGCGATGGCCGGGGTCGTGGCGGTCGCGCGCGAGCGCAAGACGCTCAAGGGCTTCCTGGGTGGCGTCGTCGTGCCGGCCCTGCGCCTGGAGGGCTGGACCTTCACGGGCACCACGGAGCACTAGACGTCCCCTCAACAGAGACAGCGCCGGGGGTGTGGTCGCCCAGGCGTTCTGGGTTGACGCCGGGCCCGCTTCGTGTAGCCTCGCGTGGTATAGGTCGGGTTAGTATAGGTGAGGTTATCCATCGTGGCGGCGAGACCATCCGATCTCTTCGACCGGGATCACGAGTCCCGGACTACTTCGATGAGCTGCTGGAGCGCATTCGCGACATCCGCGCCAGCGAGGCGCGCATGTACCTCCGGGTACGCGAGATCTTCGCGCTGGCGGCGGACTACGACGCTGCCCGACCGGATGTGGCGACGTTCTTCAAGGTGATCCAGAACAAGCTGCATTTCGCGGCGACCGGGAAGACCGCCGCCGAGTTGATCGCGGATCGCGCCGATCACACGTGCGTGGGGACGATATGTTCGGGAAGTCGCTCGTGACGAATCCCAGACCGAACGCCAAGCGGGCGGCGGCGAGCGCCGCGAGGCGACCTCGCGACGGAGCGCGCCCAGCTCCGACACGGGATCATCCCGGCGCCGTCGCGGCTCGGAACTCCTCACGCAATCGCTCGTATTGCTGCCGGACCCAGTAGGCATCGGTCGGGTCGATGCGCGCGACGCGCTCGTCGACGGCACCGGACGGCGCACCCATGGCTCCAAAGACCGCTTGAACGGTCGCAAGCATGTCCGGGATAGAGGCCGGCTCCCCCATCACGAGCCCGAGGTCGTGGGGGTCGACGACCTCATCCCCTCGGCGAGCCTGGAACTCGACGCCGCCTCGGAATGGTCGCGTCCCCGTCTGTCCCTCCTCGATGATGTCGAAGTAGACCTTGAACCCGACGATCGTCCGGATCAGGTCCATCTGGTCGCGGGCCAGGGGTCCGAGCTTCCAAAGGTCGTACAGGTCGCGCGCGAAGATCAGGCGGCGAAAGCGCGCGAGCTTCTCCGCGAGGTTCTCGGGGAGCGCCATCAGCGGGACGAGTGGCGGATCGAACCCCAGGAAGTCGCGCGCGACCCCGGGAATGGCGGCCCGGCTCGTCGGGATCTCCGGCGGCAACAGCGTGGCGCGCAGAGAGAAGTCGAGCTTCGACTCGACCGAGGTCGCGAGGTCGTTCGTGGCAACCCAGCGAGCCTTCAGTGCTCCCCAATCGATCGCTCCGGGCGGAGCCGAGAACGAAACGCCTTCGATCTCGAAGCCCTCATCGAGCGAGAGTAGGACGTGCTCCGCGTACTCGGCTCTGGCGATCGCAAAGTCGAGGTCGGTCGAGAACCGGCCGCGCAGCGCAAGGCGGAACTTCCGGAGCGCCGTTCCCCCCTTGAAGACCACGTCCTCCGCACCGTTCGCGAAGAGCCCCTCGCGGACCATCCACAGAAGGAAGTGCTCCTGCGCGAGCTCGAGAAACGCCGGGTCGAAGGCCTTCCCGCCGTAGTACCGCGAGATCTGGTTGACGCCACCCAGCGTGATCATCGGCGCGAAGCGACCCCGACGTTGTCAAGGACATTGAACTCGGCGTCCCGCGGGGTATCGGACGCTGTCCGGGTTGAGGGCGAGAGTGGCACGGCAACCGGCGAGCGCCCGAGACGGCGGATCTCATGCGCCAGGTCGGGCCGGCCGAACACCTTGGTGAAGTAGCCGGCGCGAGCCGTGGTTCGGTCGGACGCGAGCGCCGACAGCATCGCCAGGAGCGGGTCCTGCTCCGACCGTCGAACGGCCTCGCCCACCCAGTGTTCGGCCGCTCGGAGGTCGCCGACGCGATCCGGCCAGAGCGCGGCCTCGACGACGAGTCGCTCCACCGTGGACACCGGGGCCTCGCGGACGGGCGCAGCGCCGAACAGGCGCGTCGGCGCGACGCGGTGGACCTCGTAGTCGCGTGCGAAGGCCGCCGACAGCGGCTGCGCTGCGGCCACGAGAAGTTCATACCGCCGCGGTGCGCGGTCCGCGATGCCGCGGAGGAACGCCGCCGCC
>JANOTJ010000037.1:0-9711 GCA_031416295.1 Chloroflexota bacterium | reverse complement strand
CGTGGCCATCGGCGGGGGGACGGGCCTGTCCACGCTCCTGCGCGGCCTCAAGGAGCACACCAGCAACCTCACCGCCGTGGTGACGGTCGCCGACGACGGCGGGTCGTCAGGGGTCCTGCGCGAGGAGCTGGGCATCCCGCCTGTGGGTGACATCCGCAACTGCATCGCCGCCCTGGCCGACGCCGAGCCGCTCATGGCCGACCTGCTCCAGTACCGGTTCCCCGCGGGACCCGGCGGAGCCTGGGACCCGGGTCTGGGCGGGCATGCCGTCGGCAACCTGCTGCTCGCCGCGATGATCGCCCTGGAGGACGGGGACGTCGAGGAAGGCATCCGCCGGGTCAACCGGATCCTCGCGGTGCGCGGGCAGGTCGTGCCGGCCAGCGGCACGCCCCTCGTCCTGCATGCGCGCCGTCGCGACGGCGTCGTCATCGATGGCCAATCGCTGATCATGCGCACGCCTGGCATCGAGCGGGTCTGGGTGACCCCGACCGACGTCCGAGCGGCGGACGATGCCCTGACCGCCATCGCCGAAGCCGATCTCGTCATCCTCGGGCCGGGCAGCCTGTACACGAGCATCCTGCCGAGCCTGCTCATCCCGGCCATCCGCGACGCCGTGTTCGCCTCGCCGGCACCCCGGCTGTTCGTGTGCAATGTCGCGACCCAGGAAGGGGAGACGACCGGCCTCGATCTCGCTCGACACGTGGAGGCGCTGGTGGCCCACACCGGTCCCGGGATCTGTGACCTGGTACTGGCCAACGACCGTTTCGACGCACGCGTGCCGCCGGGCTGGGTCGCCGAGTCCGTGCGTCTTGACTGGCCTCCGACCGTGACCCCGGTGCCACGCCTCATGCTCGACGACGTGGTCGATCCGGACAACGCCCATCACCATGACCCGGCGCGCCTGGCAGCCGCGATCCTCCGCGCGCTGGACAGCGAACTCGCCCTGCGCCGCCGGGAGGTCGGGCGATCGGCATGAGCGCCGGTCCGGCCCGCGCATGACGCGCTCGGAGCGTGACCTCGTCACGGCCCTGCGCGCGGAACTCGCCGCCATCGATCCGGCGCGCCCGTGTGATCGGATCGCCGAGGCGGCCGGCCTCGGGCCGACCATCTCGCCGCGGGATCCCGCCGTCGGGCGGCTGGCCATCCGGCTGCGCCGCGTCGCCGCGGCGGACGCCGGGGCAGTGGCGGCCTTCGATTGGGCGAGCGTGGCGGAACACTGCCGGACGGCCTGGCTGCGCGGCCGGTTCCTGTCCCGTGGCTCGCTGAGCCTGGCCGGCGGCCGGACCCACCTCGAGTTCGTCGTGCCGCCCGACGATGCCCCGGTGCTCGCCGCGCGACTTGATGCGGTCGGGTTGCCGGCATCGTGGCGAGTGCGCCGCGGCCGCGGCGTCGTGACCTGGAAGAGCGGCGAGGCGGTCGGCACGTTCCTGCGCCGGATCGGGGCCGCGGGGGCGCTCCTGGAGCTCGAGGCTCGACAGGTGTCGCGGGCCCTGCGCGGCGAGCTCAATCGCGTCCTGAATGCGGAATCGGCCAACCTCCAGCGCGCCGTCGCCGCCGCTGGACGCCAGCTCGATGCCATCGCGACGCTCGACGCCGACGGGCGCCTGGCCAGGCAGTCGTATGGCGTCCGGCTGGTGGCGGATGCTCGGCGCGAGACGCCGGAAGCGACCCTGTCCGAGCTCGCCGAGCGGCTGGAGCTGCATCGCTCCACCGTCCAACGGGCTCTCGAGCGCATGGAGCGCCTGGCCGATGACGGACCTGCCCCGCCGTCTGGCATGATCGGTGCCCATGCGTGACGTGATCGTGGCCGCCAACTGGAAGATGCACACCGCGCCGGCCGATGCCGGGGACCTCGCGGCAACCATCGCAGCGAGGACCCTCGTGCCGGGCGTGATCCGGGTCATCTGTCCGCCGTTCGTGTGCCTCGCCGCCGTGCGCGATGCCCTGGCCGACTCGGATCCGACCGTCGCGGTCGGCGCCCAGACCGTCCATCACGAGCTGACCGGGGCGTTCACCGGCGAGACCTCGGCGCCGATGCTTGCGGGCCTCGCGACGTGGGTCATCGTGGGCCATTCCGAACGCCGCCGTGACGCCGGCGAGACCGACGCCCTGATCGGGCGCAAGCTCGGGCGGGCCGTGGATGCCTCACTGCGACCGATCCTGTGCGTCGGCGAACAGCTCGCTGAGCGCGAGGCCGGCCGTGCCCGGGACGTCGTCGACAGCCAGCTCCGCGGCGCCCTCGTCGATCACGATCCGGCGGCGTTGACGGCCGCTGGCCTGGTCATCGCCTACGAACCGGTATGGGCCATCGGCACGGGCCGCAACGCCACCGGCGCCGACGCGTCGGCGATGGCCGCTGCGATCCGGGCCAGCCTCGCCGCCCTCGGCTGGCCCGATGACGCGAATGGCGTCCCGATCCTGTACGGCGGGAGCGTCACGTCGGCCAACATCGGAGAGTTCCTCGCCGAGCCGTCGATCGACGGCGCGCTGGTCGGCGGCGCCTCGCTCAAGCCGGACGAGATGGCGGGCATCGTCGCCCGGGCGGGCATCACCGCCCAGGCGCGCGGCCTGACCGCCCGCGCGCGCGGCCTGACCGGGTGACAGGCCCACGCCCACGACCCATCGTCCTCGTGGTCCTCGACGGCTTCGGGATCGGCCATGATCCAGTGGCCGACGCGACCGCGGCCGCGCCCATGCCGGTCTGGCGCGGGCTGCTGACGACCTGGCCGCACAGCGAGTTGCGGGCATCCGGGGGCGCCGTGGGGCTGCCTGCCGGGCAGATGGGCAACAGCGAGGTGGGGCATCTGAACCTCGGCGCCGGCCGACCCGTGCTCCAGGACCTGCCGCGCATCGATGCCGCGATCGCCGACGGCTCGTTTGCCGAGCGACCGGCCTTTCTCCTGGCCACGGCCCGCGCCCGGGCCACGGGTGGGATCCTGCACCTGATCAGCCTCCTCGGCCCGGGCGGCGTCCACGCCAATGACCGCCAGCTCGTGGCCCTGGTCGAGGTCGCCGCTCGCGAAGGGGTGCCGACGGTCGCGATCCATGCCCTGCTCGACGGCCGCGACACGCCGCCGTCGTCTGCGCTCGGCTTCGTGGCGGACCTTGAGACGAGGCTCGCCGCCGTGCACCCGGGCGCCGTCATCGCCACCGTCGGTGGCCGCTATTACGCGATGGACCGCGACCAGCACTGGGAGCGGGTCGAGCGCGGCTACGATGCCATCGTCCATGGGCAGGCGGAGCACCACGCGCCGTCGGCGAGAGCCGCCATCGAGGGGGCCTACGCGCGTGGCGAGACGGACGAATTCGTGGCCCCGACGGTCATCGACGGCACGCCTGCCGCGACCGGCACGATCGGCGCTGGGGCGTCGCTGATCCACGCCAACTTCCGGGCCGATCGGGCCCGCCAGCTGGTCCACGCGCTGGCCGACGGCCCGGCGTTCGCCGGGTTCGATCGTCGTTCGCCGTCGGGCCGGGCGGCGCCGGCGGATCTGTCGGTGGTCACGATGACCGAGTACGAGGAGGGCCTGCCCGTGACGGTCGCCTTCCCGGCCCACACGGTACGGTCCCTGGCCCAGGCGATGAGCGAGGCCGGCTGGCGGCAGTTCCACGTGGCGGAGACCGAGAAGTACGCGCACGTCACGTACTTCTTCAATGGCGGCGTGGAAGCGGCCTGGCCCGGCGAAGACCGCAAGCTCGTGGCCAGCCCACGGGTGGCTACCTACGACCTCGCGCCGGCGATGTCTGCGGCCGGTGTCACCGACGAGCTGGTCGGGGCCATCGCCTCGGGCGCGTATGACTTCATCGTCGCGAACTTCGCGAACCCGGACATGGTCGGCCATACAGGCGTCTGGAAGGCGACCATCGAGGCACTCGCGACCATCGATGCCTGTCTGGGCCGGGTGGTCGAGGCCATCGAGGCGCTGGAGCTCGCCGACCGTGCCGGTCCGGGTGCACTCCTGGCAATCACCGCCGACCATGGCAACGCCGACGACCTGCGCGACGCCGCCGGTCAGCCCGTGACCGCGCACTCGCTCAATCCCGTCCCGCTGCTGCTCATGGGTCGGGCCGTCCATGGCCGCGCCGTGCGCGATGGCGTCCTCGCCGACGTGGCCCCGACGCTTCTCGAACTGGCCGGGCTGCCCACCTGGGAGGGCATGACCGGGCGGTCGTTGCTGGTGTCCGAGGAGGCCTGACGGGTCGGGCTGTGGTAGCATCCGCCGCCGTACGAACGGAGGCAGCACACCCGTGGATCCCATCCTGGCATTTGGCCAGATCATCGTGAGCATCGCCCTCATCGCGGCGATCCTCCTGCAGGCCCGGGGAACCGGTCTGTCCGGCACGTTCGGCGGCGATTCGGCCGTCTACCGGAGCCGCCGCGGCGTCGAGCGCCGGCTGTGGCAGTTCACCATCGTGCTGCTCGGCCTGTTCGTCATCTTCTCGCTCGCCTCGTTCCTGATCTCGCCTCGTTCCTGATCTCGACCTGGGCGCTCGCCGCGGCAGCTCAGCGCGGACTCGAGCACGGAGACCATGACCCGAACCGATTCGTTCGTGGTCGGGACCCTCGTCCTGTTGCTCGCCGTGGTGGCGGGTCTCATCGGCGTCCCGGCCCTCAACCCGAGCGCGGCCGTCCCGCCGCCGACCCCCTCGAACGGGCCAGTGGCGGAAGCGCGGCCGTACCGTGAAGGCGCCCTCGGCGGACCCGTCTCGGTGAGTCCACTGACCGCGACGACCCAGGTCGATCGGGACCTCGTCGCGCTGGTTTTCAGCGGCCTCGTCCGCAACGGCCCGGGGGCGACCATCGTCCCGGACCTCGCCGAGCGCTGGACGGTGGACGCCAGCGGGCGCGTGTGGACCGTCACCCTGCGCGACGGAGCGACCTGGCACGACGGTGAGCCCGTCACCTCGGCCGACGTCGTGTTTACCATCCAGACCCTCCAGGATCCCGACTACACTGGTCCGGTCGCAGGTTCGTGGAGCGAGGTGACCGTCGCTGCGCCGACGGATCGGACGGTCACCTTCACCCTGGCCACGCCGCTCGGGGGGTTTCTCCAGGCGCTGACCCAGCCGATCGCTCCGGCCCACATCCTGGCCGGTGTCCCGGTCGCCCTCCTGCCCGATCACCCGTTCGGGCTGCAGCCCATCGGCAACGGGCCGTTCGCCCTGGTCGAGCTGACCCCGACATCGGCCTCCCTCGTGCCCGCGCTGGTCATCCCGACCGACGGCTTCGTGCCGGAACCATTGGGGGAGACACCCGATTCGCTGGCCACGGCCCTGCCCACCCAGCGCCCCGAGCGGCCCGTGCCGTACCTCGACGGCATCGAGTTCCGCTTCGCCCTGGACGCCGAGTCGCTGATCAACGCCTTCGATGCCGGTGAGCTCGACGCGCTGTCGGGCCTCGCGTCCGGGACGTCGGTCGATGTCGCGGCGGCCACGGGCAGCCGGGTGTTGCGCTATCCAGGGTCGACCCTGACCACGGTCCTGCTCAACCAGCGCCCGGATCACCCGGAGTTCCGGGACCCGGCGGTACGGACGGCGCTCCTCGCGGCGATCGATCGAGCGGCCATCATCGACGACACCTTCGCGGGCGCGGCGGTTCACGCGACGGGACCCATCCCGCCCTCCGCCGACCTGTTCGCGCTGGACGCCGACCCGGTCGTCGACTACGACCCGGAGGGCGCGGTCGCCGCCCTCGAGAAGGCGGGCTGGACGAAGAAGAAGGACGGCTGGCACCTCGACGATGGCAAGGACCCGTTGATCATCGAGGTCGTGAGTCCGACCCAGGATTCGAATGCGGCGCTGTTCGCCACCGCGGCGTCGATCGTCGCGGACTGGCGCGCCATCGGCATCGATGCGACGCACGTGCCGCTGGTGCCACGGGAGTTCGCCACCGAACGCCTGGCGACGGGCACCTTTGACGTCGCGGTGACCGACATGGCCATCGGCATCGACCCGGACCTGTACCCGCTGCTCGCCTCGACACAGACCGTGACCGGCGGCTCGAACGTCAGCGGTGTCCAGGACGCGCGCCTGGATCGCCTCCTGGTCAAGGCCCGGGCGCCAGGCAGCGAGGCGGCTCGGCGGGCGGTGTACAAGGTCCTCCAGGAGCACCTCGCGGCGGGTCGATTCGTGCTCCCGATCGTCTTCGCGGATGAAGTCGTCGTGGTCGGTGCGGCGCTCGAGGGAGCATCCGTTCGGCAGGTCACCGATCCGTCGGATCGATTTTGGGATGTGCTAACATGGCGCCTCGCCGACGGCCGGTAGCGGTCCAAAGCGGTCCGTGCCGAGGTGGCGGAATGGCAGACGCGCTGGTTTCAGGTACCAGTGGCCGCAAGGTCGTGTGGGTTCGAGTCCCTCCCTCGGTACCATCCCTCTCGGACTGCTGATCGGCGACACCTGGGCCCAGGTGGCGGAATTGGTATACGCGTACGTTTGAGGGGCGTATGAGGCAACTCATCCGGGTTCAAGTCCCGGCCTGGGCACCACTCCGCAGCTCATGACGACCCGCCCACGTTGGCGGTCGTTCGCGTGTCCGGGCCGGCGGCCGCGGTGTAGGCTCCGAGTTCCGGGCGGTTAGCTCAGTCGGTCAGAGCGCCTCGTTTACACCGAGGATGTCGGGGGTTCGAGTCCCTCACCGCCCACCATCGGCTAGACTGCTTCACACGGAACGCCATCGGCGCGCGCCCGACTGAGGAGGGGTATGGACCCTACGCTGCTCATCATCATCGCCATCGTCGTCGTACTCGTCGTGCTGGTCATCGGGATCTACAACTCCCTGGTCCAGAAGCGCCTGCGAGTCGACGAAGCCTTTGCCCAGATCGAGGTCCAGCTGAAGCGTCGGCATGACCTCATCCCGAACCTCGTGAACGCCGTCAAGGGCTACATGGGCTTCGAGCAGTAGGTCCTCACCGACGTCACCAACGCCCGCGCCAGCGCTGTCTCGGCCGGCGCCCAGGGCCCCGCACAGCAGGCCGCCGCCGAGAACATGCTGACGAGCTCGCTGCGCTCGCTCTTCGCCGTCGTGGAGAACTACCCGGAGCTCAAGGCCAACCAGAACGTACTGGAGCTCCAGGAGCAGCTGACCACGACCGAGAACCAGATCTCGTTCAGCCGCCAGCACTACAACGCGACCGTCCTCGACTACAACACCGCCATCGCGACCGTCCCGAACGTGCTCCTGGCAGGCCCGCTGGGCTTCACCAAGCGCGAGTTCTTCGATGCCGAGCCCGAGGCATCCAACGTCCCGAACGTCGATCTCAGCCTGAGTTGAGCGTCCCGCCGCACGGCTGACCACCGGCGTCGCGGCGCACGCATCCCGTGGCCGACACCTTCTACGACCAGATCGCCGCCAATCGACGGAATTCATTCCTGATGGCGGCGCTGGTCGTCGTGCTGCTCGCCCTGCTCGGATTTGCCATCGGCTTCGCGATCAGCGGTGAGCCGGCAGGTGGGGTCGTCGCCATCGCGGTGGCGCTCGTCGTGGGCGGTCTTGCGGCCGTCGGCACCTACTTCGGCGGCGACTCGCTCGTCCTCGCGGTCAGCGGGGCCAAGCAAGTGGACGAGGCCAGCGCTCCCCAGTTCCTCAACGTGGTCCGGGAGATGGCCATCGCGGCCAACGTCCCGATGCCCAGGGTCTACCTGATCGACGACTCCGCGCCCAATGCCTTCGCGACGGGCCGCGATCCTGGCCATGCGTCGGTGGCGGTCACCACGGGCTTGCTGGAGAAGCTCGACCGGGAGGAGCTCCAGGGAGTCATCGGTCACGAGCTCTCGCACGTGCGCAACTACGATATCCGGTTCTCGCTCGTGGTCGGCGTGATGGTCGGAGTCATCGCCATCCTTGCCGACTTCTTCCTGCGCTTCACCTTCTGGGGCGGCGCCGGCCGAAGTCGTGACCGGGACAGTGGTGGTGGCGGCGCGCAGGCCGTGATCTTCATCCTGGCCATCGTCCTGGCCATCCTCGCGCCGATCATCTCGCGCTTCATCCAGCTCGCGGTGAGTCGCCAGCGCGAGTACCTGGCGGACGCGTCGGCGATCGACCTGACCCGTAACCCGTACGGCCTGGAACGGGCCCTGGCCAAGATCTCCGGCGACCCGGAGGTCCTCGAGGTCGCCAACCGCGGCACGCAACACATGTACTTCACGAACCCGATCAAGCGCTTCGAACAGCGCTCCTCGAACCTGATGTCCACGCACCCCGCGATCCTCGATCGGATCAACCGGCTACGGGAGCTGACCGGCGATCCGCCGCTGAGTACCGCCGAGTCGGCCTCGCTGGCGGGCCTGGAGTAGGGGAGCGTCGGGCCGACCGGTCCTGGCGCGGACTCGGCTCGTTGCCGCGCGGCTCGGCTCGCTCGTGGCGGCTCGCTCGTGGCGGCTCGGCTCGTGGCGGCGCGGCCTCGGAGGCCCGTGGTATCCTGCGGACCGCCGACGGGCGATCGACGTGGTCGGCCAGGGCCGAGGTAGCTCAGTCGGTAGAGCACGCGACTGAAAATCGCGGTGTCGCCAGTTCGATCCTGGCCCTCGGCACCACCTATCGTTGGGTGGACACACTCCGAGCGGAAGTGGCTCAGTGGTAGAGCATCACCTTGCCAAGGTGAGGGTCGCGGGTTCGAATCCCGTCTTCCGCTCCACATCCTCCCGCCGAAGGCTCCGCTGCCCCTTCGTCTAGTGGTAGGACAGCGGACTTTGGATCCGTGAACCGAGGTTCGAATCCTCGAGGGGCAGCCATCCACAGGGGTTCGCACGGCGAACCTTCCTTGGCGACGTGGTGAAGTGGTTCAACACGGAGGTCTGCAAAACCTCTATTCATGGGTTCGAATCCCATCGTCGCCTCCACCTCCAACGCACGAAACAGCCCGCCGAACCATCGGCGGACTTTCGTATGGCCGGCAGTTTGGTCGGCGTCTCGTGGCGGTCGGCAAGGGATCGATGTCGGACATGCCGAACGGCGAAGGCTCAAGAGAGCCCTCGCCGTCGTTGGTGGCGTTCCCGGGTCGTAGACCCGGGTTCGATGTCGGCTAGGCGATCGAGGCCGCCGGCCGGAGGACCGGAGCCTTGACGCTCTCGGTCCCGGCTCGCGCCACCCACACCAGGCCGAGGCCCGTGAAGATGAACGTGAAGCCTAGACCGGCAAGGATCCCGACCATGCCCATCCCGATCTGGAGAGCCGAGGCGGTCACGCTGCCGACGCCAAGCTGGCCGATCAGCGCGTGTGCCGTGCCGGTCCAGACCTGCGCACGGGCCGGTCCCTCGATCGGGTGCTGGCGGTCGTAGCCGGTCCAGTAGCGACCCTCGGTCGCGAATTCGTACGTGCCGGCCGCAAAGGTCTCACCCTTGTACTCGACAGGAGCGTCGAGCACGACCGTGGTGGTTCCGTTCAGCGTGTGGTAGGCCACGGTCGCCATCTGGAACATGTATTCGCTGGAGGTGTTGACCAGCGGGTCGTTCGGATTGAGCTCCGACTTGTCGACCGTAAAGCCCCAGTCGTTGACCAGGAGAGCCATGATCTTGTCGGCGCCGGCAGTCTCGCCGCGGTCGAGGAGCTGGCCCTGATCGTTGTAGTTGAGCGTGACGTTCTGCGCCAAGCTGAATGCCTGGAGCGCCTGGGCTCCCTGGTTCGTCTTGTAGAAGGCGAACCCACCGACCGCGATGAACGCGAGCCCGATGACTGCCACGAGGACTCCGAGACCCTTCAATCGACTGTTCACG
>JANOTJ010000036.1:0-7195 GCA_031416295.1 Chloroflexota bacterium | reverse complement strand
CCCCCTGTTCGGGTGGACCCCGGGGTTCGCCACGGGTCACACCCCGCGCTTCCCGGTGTCCATGCCACCACCACCAGATCCCAGCAAGCGGGCGGCCATCCTGGCCGACGCCGACAAGAAGATCACGGCCGAACGGACGATTCGCCCCCGCGAGCGGGGCCGTCAGGGCCGACGAGGGAGACGACGCTGATATGAGTGCCTACAAGGAATTCACGGGCAAGACCGTCGAGGAGGCCATCCGCCTCGCTCGCGAGGAG
Source organism: Chloroflexota bacterium (assembly GCA_031416295.1). GTDB lineage: Bacteria > Chloroflexota > Limnocylindria > Limnocylindrales > CSP1-4 > SPCO01. Next base: position 6,938 of record JANOTJ010000036.1, on the reverse strand, counting down.
TTCGGGGTCGGGCTCAACGACCTGGACTTCGAGATCCTGACCCCGGGCAGCCGGGGCGTACTGGGCATGGGCGCCGAGCCTGCCCGGATCGTCGCTGCGCCGCGGACCGCCCTCGGCGGTTCCGCGCCAAAGCGCGAGGCCGCCGCATCCGCGCCGCTTCCCGCACCGAGTCGCGACGAGCGTCCGCCGCGCAGCGAAGCCGTGGGCGACCGCGGTCCGCGCCGCGACGAGCGGCCGCCGCGCCGCGACCATCGAGCGCCTCGTGACGAAGGCGGCCCGCGCCGTGATGACGCTGCGCAAGCCGAAGCCCCGCAAGCCGAAGCTCCGAGAGCCGAGGACGCGCCTCGCACCGACGAGCGTCCGCCGCGCAGCGCTGACCGGGCTGACCGCGGTCCGCGCCGCGACGAGCGGCCGCCGCGCCGCGACGATCGAGCGCCCCGCGTCGATCGTGGTCCGCGCCGCGACCCCCGACCGCCCCGTGACGATGGCGGCCCGCGCCGTGGTACGGCCGTCGACCTGTCCGCGTCCGAGGCCGCCGAGGTCGCGGCCGCTCGGGGCTCCGTGGCTGCCGAGCGCGCCGAGCTCGAGGCCGCCGAGGCTTCGCCTGAGGCGCTCGCGGCGGGCAAGCGCATCCTGGAGACCCTGATGGGCCACCTTGGCTTCGACGCCGTCGTCGAGGTCGCGGCCGGTGAGACCAGCCGACTCAACGTCGTCGCCCAGGGCGACGACCGCGAAGCCCTCGGCGCCCTGATCGGGCGCAAGGGTGAGCGTCTCTCGGCGCTCCAACACCTGGTCAACCTGATGCTCTCCAAGGAGATGGGTTCCTGGACACGGGTCCTGGTGGACGTCGAGGATTACCGTGGCCGGCGCGAGCGCCAGCTCCGGGAGCTCGCCGATCGGGCGGCAGCGCGCGTCGGGGAGACGGGCAAGATGCTGCAGCTGGAGCCCATGCCGGCACTCGAGCGGCGCTGGATCCACCTGACCCTGCGCGACCACGCGGCGGTCGTCACCCAGTCGATCGGCGAGGAGCCGAATCGGAGGGTGGTCCTCCTGCCGCGTGGGGGCTGAACCCCGGCCGACGGTCCTTTGCGTCACAGAGCGGCCAGTCCCAACGTCTTCTCCGGACCATCGAGTGATGGCTCCGGGACCGACCGCTGGTAGGATGCGCAGCCGATGACCACGATCACGCCCGAAACGATCGCCCTTCCGACGTCCCCGACCCGGAGTCGTCGGACGTGGCTGCACTTCGCCGTGGCCTTCCTGGTGGGTGTCATCGCGACGCTTGGCCTGGGTGCTGGCGCCCTGTACGCCTTCGATGCCCAGTACGCGGGGCGGATCCTGCCAAGCGTCCGGGTCGGGGCGGTGGACCTTACCGGCCTCACGCCGGCGAGCGCGGCGGAACGGATCGGTGCGGCCTACGCGGCACTCGGCGAGGGCGAACTCGTGCTCGTCGGTCCCGATGGCTCGCGCACCGTCAGCTATGCCGACCTCGGTCGCGGTCCGGACGTGGACGCGATGGTGGCCGATGCCCTGGCTGTCGGCCGCGACGGCAACCCCGTCGAGCGGGTCATCGCCGGTGCCCGGACCGCCGTCCGCGGCGCGACCATCGCCCCTCGAGTGACCTTCGACGCCGAGGCACTGGCCACGGTGCTCGCCGACTTCGCGGCCTCGCTTGCGATCGAGCCGCGCGACGGCGCGGTCATCGTGAACGAAGACAAGTCGTTCGTTGTCCAGTACGGCGCCAACGGCCGCAGCGCCGAGCTCCAGGCGCCGATCGACGCGGCGCTTGCCGCGATGACCGATCTCGGCGCCCCGTCACGGGTCGAGGTGACCATCCCGACCGTCGTCCTCATCCCGGACGTGACCACTGACGAGGCCCGAGCTGCCAAGACCCTCGCCGACGCGATCACGGCCAGGATCGACCTGCCGTTGGAAGAGGACCCGCAGGCCGTCACGACCAGCCGCCTGCGTGGCTGGGTCACCTTCGCCCCGACCGCCGACGGTGGCTACGCCCCCTCGATCGACACGGCCAAGTTGCCGGGCGTCGTCAAGATGCTCGCCACCAAGATCGACCGCGAGCCCGTGAACGCGTCGTTCACCTCGTCGGGCGGAAGGATCACCGGGGTCACCAAGAGCAAGGACGGACGGACGCTCGACGTGGACGTGACCGTCGCCCAGGTCAGGGCCCTGCTCGACGAGCGGGCCGCCGGGGCCGCAACAGGCGTGCTCACTCCCGCGGTCGAGATCGTGGAGCCGGCCCTCACGACCGCCGAGGCCCAGGCCGCGCGGCCGAAGATGCGCATGATCGCCCAGTGGCAGACGTACTTCCAGGTCAGCGAGAGGAACGGCTTCGGGGCGAACATCTGGATCCCGGCGCGGCTCATCGACGGCTACGTCGTTGCCCCGCGTGCGACCTTCGACTTCTGGGACGCGGTCGGGACGGTGACCCGGGCCAAGGGCTACAAGGACGGCGGGGCGATCATCAACGGCAAGACGGAGCCGCAGGGCGCTCTCGCTGGCGGGATCTGCTCGACCTCCACGACCCTCTTCAACGCCGCACTCCGGGCGGGCTACGAGATGGGCGCGCGACGCAACCACTTCTACTACATCGATCGCTACCCCCGTGGCCTGGACGCCACCGTGTTCATCAGCGCCAGCGGCTCCCGGCAGACGATGTCATTCACCAACGATACGGATTACCCGATCCTGATCCGGGGCTACGGATGGAGCAACGGCGGGGACGGCTACGTCAAGTTCGAGATCCACAGCGTGCTCAACGGCCGCGACGTCGATATCGCCACCGGGTCGCGCACCAACATCCGGCGCGCCTCGGACACCATCCAGTACACCTCGGACCTGGCTCCGGGCGCGAGCAAGCGCATCGAGTATCCGGTTGACGGCTTCCAGGTGACCGCCGTCCGCACCGTGCGCGACCGGAAAGGCGACGTGATCCACCGCGACACGTACTTCTCCAGCTACGCGCGGATCACAGGACTCACCCTGATCGGCAGGGCCGCGGCACCAGCTCCCTAGCGTCAGCGGATGGCTGAACGCGGGCCGGCTGGAGCTCCGGTCGCCGGCTCCGACGCTCCGAATGCGCCGGCGGTCCGGAGCGCGTCGATCTCCCCTGGCGCATAGCCCAGCGCAGCGAGGATGGCGTCGCCGTCGGCCCCGAGCGCGGGACCAGGGCCATAGGTCGGGCTGAAACCGCCGAGCTCGAGCGGCAGCCCGACCGAGCGCACGGCCCCCAGCGTCGGGTGGTCGTAGCCCGCGAGCATCCCGCGACCCTGGAGCTCCTCGGGGTCGAGCGCGTCCTCGATGCCGCGCACCGGAGCGATCGGGATGCGGCCACGCAGGGCGCTCAGCCAGTCGGCCGTGGAGCGCTCGCGGAAGCGGGCGGACAGGACATCGAGCAGTTCAAGGCGATGTCGCCCGCGAGCCTCGAAATCCACGAACCGCGGATCGGAGGCCAGGGCGGTCAGATCCATCCCGTCCACCAGCGTCCGGAAGAACTTCTCCTTGGGCGCCGCGATGGCGATGTGCCCATCGGCCGTGGCAAAGAACTGGAACGGGACGACGCTCGGATGGCCCGACATCTCGTGGCGCGGGGTCACGAAGCCGCTGGACAGGTACCAGGTCGCGGGATAGCTGAGCATGGCCAGGGCCGAGTCATAGAGGTTGGTGTCAACATCGCGTCCGAGTCCCGTCCGCTGCGCATCGAACAGGGCCACGGTCAGGCCGAGGACCGCAGTCAGCCCGGCGATGTAGTCGGCCAGGGACAGGCCGCTCTTGGTCGGCGGACCATCCGGGGCCCCGGTCAGTGACGCCCAGCCGGACTCCGCCTGGATGAGCGCGTCGTAGCCCGGCAGCCGGGCGTCAGCGCCATGACGGCCGTAGCCGGTGAGGGCCACGCAGACGATCGCCGGATTGATCGGCCCGAGCACGTCGTAGGTCAGCCCGAGGCGCTCCGGCTGATCGCCACGCAGGTTGCTGAACACGGCATCGGCGCTGGCAACGAGCCGCTCGAAGACCGCCCGCCCAGCCACCGACTTCAGATCCAGGGCAAGGCTCTGCTTGCCCCGGTTGAAGGCCTCGAAGAACAGGCTGTCCGTGCCGACCACGCCCGGCGGGATGTAGCGTGAGACGTCGCCGCCGGTACCCGGATCCTCGATCTTGATGACCTGTGCGCCCATGTCGGCGAGGTACAGCGTGCCGAATGGCCCGGCGCCGTACTGCTCCACGGCGATGATCCGGATGCCGGCCAGGGGCGCCGGGCGCGCGGTGCGGCGAGCGCTGTCGTCGGGGGCTGGCATCGGACCTCGATGGGGGCACCGCAGCGCCAGACATTGACGAACGGGTACCGTTTCCAGTTACGATTGCGCTTCGGATGGTCGCACCCGCGCCGCTCGTCCGTCAACCGCCGCCCCCCCTCCGTCAAGCCGCCGCCGTCCGCCCGCTCTCGAGGTCGCCAGGATGCCGCTCACGATCGAATCCATCGAGACGATCCCGATCCGGGTGCCGCTGCCCTTCACCTACAAGGGCAGCTACTACAAGATGCGCAACCGGTGCACGATCATCACGAGGGTCCGGACATCCGAGGGCATCGTGGGCGAGGCCTACAACGCCGACGAGGACGAGCCTCTCCAGTCGGAGATCCTGTCGATCCTCCACGACGAGCTCGTGCCCCTGGTCCTGGGCCTTGACGCGTTCGGGACCGAACGGGTCTGGGAGGCGATGCTGCCCGCCACCTTCGATCAGCTCCGGCCGCGCTGGTACGCGATGCAGGCGATGGCCTGTATCGACACCGCCGTCTGGGACGCCGTGGGCAAGGCCATGGGCCAGCCCCTGTGGCGGATCTGGGGTGGCTATCGTGACCGCCTGCCGATGATCGGGATCGGCGGCTACTACATCCCCGACGACGAGACCTCCAAGGGCCAGGAGATCGAGCGCGAGATCGACTTCTTCCAGTCCGAGCACGGCATGGTCGGGATGAAGTTCAAGATCGGGGCCGAGCCGCCTGCCGTGGACGCCGCCCGACTGGCCCGCGCCCGTCGACATGCCGGCGACGACTTCCTGTTCGTCGTCGATGCCAACCAGGGCTACACGGTTGCCGAGGCGCTCGAGTTCGTGGCCGCGGTCCGGGCCGAGGGCATCGCCATCCGCTGGTTCGAGGAGCCGACCCGCTGGCACGCCGACTTCCGGGGGCTGCGCGACGTGCGCCTGCGCGGCAACGTCAATGTCGCCGCGGGCCAGAGCGAGATCAGCCGCGTCGGCATGCGCGAGATGATGGCCGCCGGGGCCATCGATGTGTGCAACTACGATGCGTCGTGGGGTGGTGGCCCGACGGAGTGGCGGCGGATCGCCGCCCTGGCCTCGGCCTTCGATGTCCAGCTCGGGCACCACGAGGAGGCCCAGGTCGCCTCGCACCTGCTCGCGTCCCAGCCGCACGGCACGTACGTGGAGGCGTTCTCGCCAGCGCGCGACCCGATCTTCTGGCAGATGATCGAGAACCGGCCGGCCCTGGTGGACGGCCAGTTCCCGCTCCCCGACCGGCCCGGCCTTGGCTGGGTTCTGGATGAGGCGTTCATCGCCAGGTACCGGGTGGACCGCTGAAGGCGTGCCCGGCTACCGCAAGCCGCCCGACCATGCCCGCGACCGACCCCGGACACAAGATGGCGAACGAGTCGTACGCGCAGACCGTCTGCGGGCCTGTTCCCTGCTCGGACCTCGGACGCGTCCTGCCCCACGAGCACCTGCTGATCGACCTGCGCGCGGTGGCCTTCCAGGAACCCTCGGACGAGCGTGGCCGGGCGCTCGCGCGCAGGCCCATCGCCATGGAGCACCTGGGCTGGGTGCGGCGCCACTGGACGAGCAGTCTGGACAACCTGTACCAGCTTGACGAGGCGCTGGCGACCGCCGAACTCCGGGTGTTCGCCGAGACCGGCGGCGGCACGATCGTGGACGCGACCGTCCCTGGAATCGGGCGGGATCCCGCGGCGCTGGCCCGCATCTCCGCGGCGACCGGGGTCCATATCGTCATGGGCGCCGGTTCATACGTGGAGCCCTCGCACCCGGCGGACTTCCGCGGGATGGACGCCGACGAGCTCCACGATCGCGTCCTCGGGGAGTGGCGCGACGGTGCGGACGGTACGGGCGTGCGGCCCGGTCTCATCGGGGAGATCGGGTGCTCCTGGCCGCTCCACCCTCGGGAGCGGGTCGCGCTCCAGGCGATGGTCGCGGCGCAACGGTCCACGGGCCTGCCGATGATGATCCACCCCGGCCGGGATCCGCGGGCCGTGGCCGAGATCATCGGCATCGTGACCGCGGCCGGAGTGGACCTCGCCCGCACGATCCTCGCCCACCTCGATCGCGGCATCACGCCGCTCGAGGAGCTCGTCGAGCTCGCCAGGGCAGGGGTGTACGTCGAGCTCGACTGCTTCGGCCTCGAAAGCTCGTTGTTCCCGCCGAACGCACGGATGGCCACCCTCAGCGACGCCCAGCGGCTGGATCTGGTCCGCCGTCTGGTGGACGCCGGGGTCGGCGAACGAGTGCTCCTCGCGCACGACATCTGCCAGAAGCACCGGCTCGCGGCGTTCGGCGGCCATGGCTTCGGCCATCTGACGGGCGAGATTCTGCCCTGGATGCACCAGCGCGGCTTCTCCGAGGTCGAGACCACGATGCTATTCGTGGACAATCCCGCGCGCGCCCTCGCGGTGGCCACGACCTAGAAAGGAGACACGCGTGTTCTGGATCGATCACGTGGGCGTCGTCGCCCGCTACCTCGACGAGTCCGTTGCGTTCTACACGAAGCTTTTCGGCGAGCCGATCGACCGCGTGGCGTGGCGGGGCGAACATGCGGCCAACGTCGCACGCCTGATGGGCAAGCCCCCCGGAATGGAGCTCGACGCCGTCTTCTTTCGAATCCCCCACACCAACGC
>JANOTJ010000035.1:0-1591 GCA_031416295.1 Chloroflexota bacterium | reverse complement strand
GATGGCCTTCGAGGAGCGGGTCGACTTCTACCGCCACCCGATGAAGTGGTCGAACCGGATGATCCTGGGCGACTCGCTCCTCGCGATGAGCTCGCTGGCCGAGAAGGAGGGCCTCAAGGGCCAGGTCCAGACGATCTACCTCGACCCGCCCTACGGCATCAAGTTCGGCAGCAACTGGCAGGTCTCCACCCGCAAGCGCGACGTCAAGGACGGCAAGGCCGAGGACGCCACCCGCCAGCCCGAGCAGGTCCGCGCATTCCGCGACACGTGGGAGCTCGGCATCCACTCGTACCTGAGCTACCTTCGTGACCGCCTCGTCGTTGCTCGCGAGCTGCTCACCGAGTCCGGCTCGATCTTCGTCCAGATCGGCGAGGAAAATGTCCACTTGGTGCGCAACACGCTCGACGAGGTCTTCGGAAGCGAGAACTTCGTGAGCCTGATCGCGATGCGAACGACCAGCGGCGCTGGAAGCTTTGCGGTCGGGACGAACACCCTCGCGTCAGTCAGCAGCTATTTGCTCTGGTACGCGCACGATCGAGAGACGGCGAAGTACCGCGCTTTGTTCGCCGAAAAGGGCGGTGGTGGCATCAGCACGGAGCTCTACTCGCTGGTTTGGTTGCCAGATGGGTCGGAACGCCGAGCGACCCAAGCCGAGCGTGATGACTCGTCTCGGTTGCCGCCTGGAGCGAGGCTCTTTCGTCCCGACAACCTAGTCTCGCAGACGACCCGCGTTGGACAGACCACCGTTTTCCCCGTCGTTGTGGATGGGCGAACGTTTCTTCCGGGATCGGGCGGCTGGAAGACGAACCGTGACGGGATGGCGCGGCTACTCTTCGCCGGCCGGTTGCGACCGACCGTTGGCCAGTCGATCCAATACGTTCGGTTTCTCGACGATTTCCCGGCGACGCCTCTGAACAATGTGTGGACGGACGTCGGGACCGGTTCGTTCACCGACCCAAAGGTCTACGCCGTCCAGACGAACACAAAGGTGATCGAGCGTTGCCTGCTCATGACCACCGACCCCGGCGACCTCGTCCTCGACCCGACCTGCGGCTCCGGCACAACTGCCTACGTCGCCGAGCAGTGGGGGCGGCGCTGGATCACGATCGACACGAGTCGGGTCGCGCTCGCGCTGGCCCGGACGCGCCTGATGGCGGCGAAGTACCCGTACTACCTGATGGCCGACACGCCCGAGGGCCAGCGCAGGGAGGCCGAGCTCACCGGCGCGCCGGTGATCGGCTCGACCGAGGGCGACATCCGCAAGGGCTTCGTCTACGAGCGGGTCCCGCACGTCACCCTGAAGTCGATCGCCCAGAATCCCGAGATCCGCGAGGGGATGACCCGCGCCGAGATCGATGCCGCGATCGCCCGCAACGCCGACACGGAGATCCTGTTCGACCGCCCGTACACCGACAACAAGGTCGTCCGGGTCGCCGGGCCGTTCACCGTGGAGAGCCTGTCGCCCCACCGCGTCGTCGCCGACGGTCCCGAGGACCTCGTCAACGCCCCCGCGCCGATCGAGGACTCCGGCCGCTTCGTCGAGACGATCCTCGACAACCTGCGCGCCTCGGGCGTCGACAACCGGACGAAG
>JANOTJ010000034.1:0-3285 GCA_031416295.1 Chloroflexota bacterium | reverse complement strand
GCAACGGGGTCTCGGAGGAGGTCGCCTACCGGGGCGTACTCCTGCACTGGTCGGCACGGGTCATGGGCACGGGTCCGGCGCTCATCGGCCAGGCGCTGGTCTTCGGCCTCGCCCATTCCGGCACCGACGTCAGCGGATCGCCGATCCCGCTGATGCTCGCGCTCGGCATCGGTGGCCTGCTCGCCGGCGTCATCGCCCTGCGCACGCGCTCGCTGCTCATCCCAATCGCCGTGCATATCGGCTTCGACCTGCCGATCTACTACGCGTTCGCCTGCCCGAACTGACACCGAAGGGCGTCCGGGCGTGGCCCGTGCCATCATCGGATCATGACCCAGCAGTTCGCCCGTATCCCGTCCGATGCCGGCGCCGTCGTCCGCGAAGTCCGGGGCTTCGGCGGCGTGCCCTGGCGACGACTGTTCGGCTACCTGCGGCCGCACTGGCGCCCGTTCGCCATCGCGCTCGTGGGGCTCGTCATCGGGTCCGGGCTTGGCTTGGCCTTCCCGCTGATCATCGCTGGGGTCACGACCGAGATCATCGCCGGCGGCGATGGCGCGGGCCTCGACCGCCTGATCCTCATGCTCATCGGGCTGTTCTGCGCCCAGGCTGCCGGTGGCTTTCTGCAGACGTACCTGCTGGGCGTGGTGGGGGAGCGGGTCGTGGCCCAGCTCCGCGGCGAGTTGTTCGGTCGGCTGATCACGCTGTCGCTCGATTTCCACGCCAGCCGACGGGTCGGGGAGCTGATCTCGCGTCTGTCGAGCGATGTGACCCTCGTGCGCACGGTGCTGACCCAGACGATCACGAGCCTGCTGTCGTCGCTGATCGGGTTGGTGGGCTCGGTGATCATCCTGTTCACGCTCAGCCCGACGTTGTTGTTCATCATCCTGCTGCTGGCGCCGGCCCTCATCGTGGTCGCGATCGTGTTCGGCCGGCCGCTCCAGCGGGTCAGCACGGAAGTCCAGGACACCATCGCACGAAGCACCACGAGCGCCGAGGAGGCGCTGTCCGGCATACGGGTCGTCAAGAGTTACGTGCGCGAGGAGTGGGAACTGGAGCGCTACGACCGGGATCTGCGCACGGTCGTGGCGACCGGCTCGCGTCTCGCCCTGTGGCGGGCGGCGTTCGGGGCGGTGATGGGCTTTCTCGGCTTTGGGGCGATCGGCGCCCTGCTCTGGTACACCGGGCACCAGGTCATCGATGGCACGCTCGGGATCGGGACGCTGACCGGGTTCCTGCTCTACGGCGTGGCCATCGGGGCGAGTCTGGGTACGATCGCGGGGCTGTACGGCCAGTTCCGCGAGGGGACCGGCGCCATCGAGCGCGTGTTCGAGATCATCGATACCCGACCGACCATCGTCGACACGCCGGGCGCGCGGCCGATCGGGCAGGTGGCGGGGCGGATCGAGCTCGATGGCGTGTCATTTGGCTACCTGCCGGATCGTCCCGTCCTGCGCCAGTTGTCCCTGACCATCGGGGCAGGGGAGACCCTCGCCCTCGTCGGCCCGTCAGGTTCCGGCAAGACCACGCTCGTCGGGCTCATCCCGCGGCTGTGGGACGTGACGGGCGGCACGATCCGCGTGGACGGCGCGGACATCCGCTCGGTCACGATCGCCAGCCTGCGCGAGCAGATCGGTCTCGTGGCCCAGGAGGCGACGCTGTTCGGTGGGACCGTTGCGGAGAACATCCGCTATGGCCGGCTGGACGCCACGCACGAGGAGCTGGTGGCGGCCGCCGTGGCCGCCAACGCGCACGACTTCATCAGCGCGCTGCCCGAGGGCTACGACACGGTCGTCGGCGATCGCGGCTCGCGGCTGTCGGGCGGCCAGCGCCAGCGCGTGGCCATCGCCCGGGCCATCCTCAAGGACCCGCCGATCCTGCTCCTCGACGAGGCCACGAGCTCGCTCGACAACGAGTCCGAGCGCCTCGTGCAGGACGCGCTCGATCGACTCAAGGTCGGGCGCACGACGATCATCGTTGCCCATCGACTGTCTACCATCCGTGCCGCCGACCGGATCGCCGTGCTGGACGACGGCGGGCTCGTGGAGCTCGGAACGCAGGACGAGCTGCTGGCCCTCGACGGGCTATACGCGCGGCTGCACCGGACGCAGTTCTCGGAACGCTTCGAGGAGATCCCGGTCGACGCCTGACGCGCGGCTGCCTACGGCTCGATCGTCGGGGCATACGGCATGACGTACGGGATCCCCTCGTGCAGGGCCGCCACGGCTGCACGTTCAAGCTCGTCCTGCACGTCAGCCGGCACCTCGCCGGCCGTACCATCGCCGAACCAGGCGATCGAGCGCAGGAAGACGGCGGTCGGGAACTCGAACATCGGCGCGAAGATCGTCGACGCATAGCCGATGACCTGGCCCAGGGTCAGGCCATGTCGCAACAGGGCGGCGATGTCGACGTAATCCTTCCACTCGGATCGATCGAGGATGGCCTTGGCCTTCGTGCCTGCAAGGTCGAAGAGCGATGCGATCACGAGGCCGTTCTCCTCGACGACGGAGCACTCGGCGACCGCCTGGAGGCCCAGGCCGCCGAGGAACGACAGGCGGACGTCGTTCGACGTCGTGACGACCAGGTGGTTCGGCGACGCCTCGTTGATCGACACCGGACCAAGGGCGGCCAGCTCATGGACGAGGTCCGTCGGGACGAACGACGTCGGCGAGAAGAAGTCGAAGTCGGCGGACGGCCGGTGCCCGAGACGCAGGGCCAGGCCCGTCCCGCCGTACAGGACGAAGGTTTGCGGGATGTCGCCAAGGTGGTTCCAGACGTCCGCCTGGGACGTCGGCAGGATCTCGATGCGCGGATCGAGGCGCGGGAGATGCCGAAACCGCTGGAGCCGTGTCTCGCGGCTCACGGCACGCGCCGGGAGGGGAGTGGCACGTTCCGAACGGGGAGTGGCAGCGATCGGTCAAGGCCGAGCGCGAGCAGCCAGTAGTGCCACGATCGCCGGTCGAAGACGCCTGGCGACGCCGACGTCACCGCCGCACGCAGCGACGGTCGACCGAACCGCCGCTCCACGTCGCGGATTTCGTCGATCGTGCCCGTGGCCAAGACACGCGCCACCAGGTCGAGCGGACGCGTCCGGGTCTGCTCCGGTGGCTGCCACCACACGAGCCGGCGGGCGATCTCGTCGATGCGGCAGTCGTCCGGCGGCGGCGCGCGACGAGCGGCCGCGTAGCTCTTGACATCGGACGCTGACCAGACACGCCCGCTGGAAAGCCCGGCCACAGGGGCCGGAAAGTCGGCGCGTGATGCCCAGTCGCGCACGAAGTTCGAGGGCTG
>JANOTJ010000033.1:0-1893 GCA_031416295.1 Chloroflexota bacterium | reverse complement strand
AAGCGACCCCTCGATCTGGGCCTCGTATCGCTCGCGCAGCTCTGGGTCGCCCTCCGCGATCGAGTGCGGGAGCATCGTGGCCTGGCCCTTGAACTTCACGTAGCGCTGGCTCTGCTGATCGAAGGCGACGCCCGCCCGATGCCGGACCAGCTGGTGCGACAGCGTGCGGCTCACGCCGGTGATGGCGAAGGTGAAGACGATGTGCTCGATGGTCGAGCCGTGCCCGCTCTCGATGACCGACGAAATGAGCTTCTGCATCTTCTGCTGGTCGAAGTCGCCGTCGACCGCCCGGCGGAAGATCGACTCGGGGGGCTCCTCCGAGTAGCACGTCCGACAGGCGGTGTAGATGATCGGCACGTAATACTGCTCGACGATGTCGCGGTTGGGGAAGAGCAGCTTCGCGGACATGCCGAGCTCGCGCCGTCCGGGGTTCTTGGGGATGCCGGTCTTCTCGCTCATCGGAGGCCCAGTCTAGCCCGGACGCGGCAGCGCCGCCGTCGGGGCCCCGGTGCGGCATCCTGCCGTCGCGTCCCGCCTCAGGCCTGGTCGGCGAGGACCGCTTCGAGGTCCTCCAGATAGCCAGCCCAATAGCCGTCGTGATCGTCGCGGGCGCTGCCCTCGAGACCCGCCGCCGCCCAGCCGTCATGGACCAGCCGGATGGTCGCGGCGGCGCCGGCATCCCGCGGCTCCACGGACCAGGTCACCCTCGTCGTCTCGGTCGGTGGCGACCCGGCCCAGCGCCAGGCGTACGCGAATGATCGCCCCGGGTCCACGGCCAGGACTTCGCCCTCGACGACGCTGCCGTCACCGAAGTCAAGGCGGTAGTCGTGGCCGACGACACCGAGCGGCGATGCCTCGGTGAACCACTCCGCGATCCGCGCCGGGTCGGTGATGGCCGCCCACGCGTCGGCCGGCGAGACGGCGACGTCGAGGCTCCGCTCGATGGCGGGGATCGGCTCGGTCACAGCGCGCATCAGCGGTCCTCCGGGTGGGTCGTCGGGCGGGCAGCATCATCGCTCGTCAGGGCGTAGGCGACCACCTCATCTAGGCCCATCGCCGCCCCTTCGGCCGCGCTGCGCGCGAGGTCGTCGGCGGCCATGACCATGGGCGGCGTCTGGACGCCGAACAGGTCGAACAGGTCGAAGTTCTGCGAGACATAGTCGGCCAGTGTCGCGCCGGAGATCGACTGCAGATGTCGAGCCGCGCCCCACAGGCGTCCTCCGCGCGTGGTCTCCCCGACGGCGACGGCGACCTGGGCAAGTTCGTCCAGGACGAGCGTCACGCCCGAGATGTCACCGGCTTCGTTGAAATGCTTGAGGGCGTGGCGCGCGCAGTCCCTGGCCTCGTCGAAACGGCGCTGGCCGATCAGGGACTTGGCGATCATGTGCGTCGACCAGGCCTCCATCGTCCGGTCACCGGCCGCCCGATGCAGTTCCACGGATCGCCGGAACCAGTCTTCGGCGGTGGCCGCATCGGCGGTGAAGTAGGAGAAGGTGCCAAGCCCCCACAGGATGTTGGCCTCACCGCCCTGGTCGCCGAGGGCGCGATAGAGATCGAGCGCTTCTAGTAGCATCGCGCGGCCGGCATCCAGGGTGTCCGGGGCCGCCTTCCCGGCCATGGCCACCATCGAGTCGGCAAAGGCGCGGTTGAACAGCGCGTTCGCGATCTCGCGCTGGTCGCCCAGCTCCTGCCAGATGGCCAGCGCGTCCTCGTACCAGACCGTCGCCGTCGGTCGATCGGACTGCCAATACGCGACGCCGCCGAAGGCCTCCGCGAACCGAGCCTGATCCAGCCGCTCCAGGTCCAAGCCCAGCGCCGCGATCGATTCGAAGCGCCCACGGGCCTCGTTGAGATAGCCACGCTGCTGCCAGAACCGCCACAGCGCGAAGGCCA
>JANOTJ010000032.1:0-2191 GCA_031416295.1 Chloroflexota bacterium | reverse complement strand
CTCGGCGATGACGGCCTGCGACTATCTGATTCGCGCCGCCGAGTTATCGCTGACACTCGGCATCGAGCAGCCCGCGACCATCGAGCGGCTCGATCGCGAGATCCGACGTGGCCTCCCGCGGGAAGGGGCCGGCTACTCCTGCCGTCTCGCGGATGCCGGGGCACCGTTGCTCGCCGGCCAGCCGGATCGAACGCGCAGTCTCGTCGATGCGCTCGTCGCCGAGGCCGCCGCAGCTCCAGCCGGCCGGCGTCATCGCGAGCGATCGTTGTTCGAATCCGCGGAGGTGCTCGCGCGGGCGGTGGGGGAAGCGCAACTGGCCCGGTCGCTACGGGTTTGCCGAGCTCAGAGCTTCGAAGCCGAGGCGCAGGAGCGGGCAGGCGAGGGCGGACTGATCGAGCTCGCGCTGCTCGAGGACGCGGCGAAGCTGTATGGCGACGCCGGCGCAGGCGACGATCTGCAGCGGCTCAAGCCGAACCTGTCCGCGGCCAGCAAGCGAGCGGTGGAGGGCCTCCACGTCATCGAGTCGGAGGTCAGCATCCCGCGCGCCGCAATCGAAGGCGCAGCCAAGAAACTGGTGGCACATCTGGGGGCCAACGAGCAGCTGCTGCTGGGAGCCGCCGACGCGCTAGGGTTCTGGCCGGCCCCCGAGCAGGTCGAAGCGGCGCTTGATGGGGCCGCGGCCGAGCATCCGCTGCTGTTCCTCTTCGGCCATACCGCCCTCAGCGCCGATGGTCGCTACCAGCCCGACCCCGCGAGCGACGAGGACCGCCGGGCGGTGCAGCTCACGCGACAGTTCAGCCAGGACACCGCTGCGCGGTTGGCGGTGACCGGCAGCGTCATCGAGATCCTCCGTGCCGAGGGCCACTGGTCGTCGCAAGCGATGACGGCCGCCATACGTCTGGTCGATGAACCCCTAGCAGCTGCCTGCGAGGAGGGATTCGAGGCGTTGGAGGTCGGGCGCGGGTGGCGAGCGATCCACTGCCTGGTCCCGCAGCTGGAGCGGGCGGTCCGGCTGGTCGGGCTCGAGATCGGCGCTAACGTCATGCGCCGCGCGACGCGCGGAGGGCTGCGCTGGGCCTCGCTGGAGGAGTTGCTGGGCGACGAGGACATCGCCGCCGCTCTCCAGCCCCGCCTCGCCGTGGCGCTGTCCCGCCTGTTCGTCGACCCGTACGGCCCGAACTACCGGAACGACGTTGCTCACGGCGCGGCCGATCCGAGTGACGAATACACTGGCGCATCGACGCTCACGGCCCTGGCCATCCTTTCGGTCGCCGTGCGGCTCGCGATCGCGCGCGAGCGAAGTGCAGGCGGAGCACCGGGCGGGGACGTCGAGCCGCAGGCACCCCACGAACCGGAAGCAAGGGCGCCGGTTCCCGAGGAGGAAGGATGAAAGGTCAGCGCCGCTTCACGCGGGCAGCCGCGGATCAGATCCGTTGGCTGCTCGATCGCACCCGCGCAGCATCTCGGGCCGATCAGAAGGTCCTGCGCCAGGAGATCAGGGATCTCGGCTTCTACATCAGTGACTTCACTCGCCCCTCAACAGGATTCCGTCGTCGCGACTTCGAAGACCTGGTTCGAATCGGCCAGGTAGAGGTCATCTGACCGATGCCGATGGGGAGCCGATCCGCCTCCGCCGACGAGCGTGCTGAGCTGAATGCGCTCATTGGCGCCGGTGAACACCTCGCGCGAGCCTCATTCGAAGACGTCAATGAGGTCGTGCGGCTCATCGTCCAAATCGAGCCGCAGGAGCTGGCGTCAATCGTCGGCCCCGATCAGCCAACGCCAGAGGCCCCGCACCGAGACCCGGAGCGGGTGATCGGCGAGGGCGTTTCCGATGGAGAGGCGCTCGTCGATGCGAAGGCGAAGCTCCGGCTTCGTCCGCATCGCGTTGGCCCGCCGCGTGGGCCGTGATCTTGTAACTGCGCTGATTTTGCTCGGCACCCCCACCTCCCGGGCACAGCGCTCAGGCGGAATTGCTTGACATGCAAGAGGTCACTGGTTCGAGTCCAGTGTCGCCCACCACATCCTGCCCATGCCCGACCGCCGCAAGGCGGTCGTTTCGATTCCCGGTCGCCGGCGCCGCGCACTCAGTCGCAGCCCGGCGCCGGGTCCTGGGCCGGCCGGTAGACGAGGGCGTGCTGGTTGGCGGTCGCGGTGACGATGGGGTCCGGCCCGGGCGACATGACGACCG
>JANOTJ010000031.1:0-2238 GCA_031416295.1 Chloroflexota bacterium | reverse complement strand
CACGATGGTCCGGGTGGCCTCTCGGATCCGGGCTACCCTACGCGCCATGACCGACCTGGCCGATGACCCTGCGACCGACCCGGTCCCCCACCGGCCGACACTGATGACCGTCCACGCCCATCCCGACGACGAGATCATCGGGACCGGGGGGACGATGGCCAAGGCCGTCGCCGCCGGACACCGAGTCGTGCTCGTGACCTGCACCCGTGGCGAGATGGGCGAGATCGTCGTTGCGGAGATGGACACACCGGACAACTATCGGCGCCTCGGCGAGATCCGGGCCTTGGAGCTGGAGCGGGCCATGGCCGTGCTCGGCGTCACCGAGTGGGAGAACCTCGGGTACCACGACTCGGACATGATGGGGCGCCCCGGCAACCATGACCCGCGCACGTTCTGGCGCGCCGACCTCGATGAGGCGGCCGGACGCCTGGCCTGGCTCATCCGCCGCTACCAGCCCGATGTCATCACCACGTACAACAGCTTTGGCGGGTATGGTCATCCGGACCACATCCGGGTCCATGACGTGACCCACCTCGCGTTCCCGCGCGCCGGCGATCCGGCCTGGTACCCGGAGCAGCTGGCGCCCGAGCACGGCGGCACAGGCCCATCGGCAGCGGACGGCGGCGTCGCGCCGTGGACACCATCGAAGCTCTACGAGCAGGCCATCCCGGCCTCGGTCCGCAACGCGCTGGCGACCAGGATGGAGGAGCTCGGCAAGCCCAGTTTCTGGTCAGCGCCGGCGGATGCCACGCCCGGGCAGCTCGCCGAGTTCGAGGCCTTCGTCGCGAAGATGCTCGTCCCCGACGAGACCATCACGACCTGGGTGGACATCTCCGGCGACCCGGTCGCGCAGAAGTGGCAAGCCATCCACGAGCATGTGACCCAGATCGCGGATGACTCGGCGTTCATGCTCCTGGGCCTCGACGGATGGCGCGCGGCATGGTCGAAGGAGGCCTACATCCTGCGCGAGTCCGGCGTCCCGACGACAACCCCGGAGGACGATCTCTTCGCCGGCATCGGCTGACGATGCGCGGGCGCAAGACCGGCCCGCTACCAGGGGAGCAAGCCGCCCGACGACCCGAAGACCTGGCTCATGACCACCCGACCGTCAGCGGCCGGATCGAGGAAGTTCGGCTGGGCCTTGTCCAGGATGATGTGCGGCCGCATCCGAATCTGGACGAGCTCCGCGCCTTCGAACGTCAACTCGAGCGTGATGCCCTCCATGGTCGGCTCGGACCAGGTCTGGTCGAAGACGAAATTGCCCAGCGCGTACCAGATCGGCTTGCCCTCGTAGACCTCCATCCTAGCCGCCCAGTGGGCGTGGTTGCCGATGATCATGTCCGCCCCGGCATCGATGATGTCGCGCCCCAACTGCTGCTGGGCCGCGAACGGCCTGGCCTGGTATTCGGTGCCCCAGTGGGGAAAGACGACCACCACGTCGGCACCGGCCTTTCGCGCGGCCTTGATGTCGTTGCGCGTCCGGGTCAGCGAGAGCTGGGCGCTGCCGGGCTCGCCCTCGGCGGCGAAGTACGCTCGGGCGATCGCGTCATAGCCGAGAACCGCGACGGTCACCCCCTTCGCCTCGAGGAGCGCCGGCTTGCGAGCCGCCTTGAGGTCCTCGCCGGCACCGGAGTGGGCGAGGCCGCGCGCCTCCAGATTCGCGATGGTCTGGAGCACGCCCGCGTCGCCGGCGTCGCCGATGTGGTTGTTGGCCAGCGACACGTAGTCGATACCGGCGTCGACCAGGCCGTCGATGAGATCCGGATCGGCATTGAAGACCGTGCCGCTGGTGTGCCAGCGCGGCGTGTCCGGGGCCGGGTTCTCGAAGTTGGCGAGGGCCAGGTCGGCGCCCTCGATCAGCCGGCGCATCGCGCCCTCGTTGCCGGTCCGGTTCGTCCGAGGTAGCACCCAGCCGAACGCGGAACAGCAGTACCGGCTGGTGATCTCGGCCGTGCCCCCATCGAACGGGAAGTCGGGCCCCGCGCCGTTGACGACGAGCGTCTGGTGGACGCCCCGGTCAAGCAGGATGTCGCCGCCCGCGAACATCGTCCAGGTCGCTGCCGGGTCGAAGGGCGAGGCGTCGCCGGTCACCCGCACCTGGGCGGTCAGGCGCCAGTCCCCGGGGTCCGTGATGCGGTCCACGCCGAAGAGCGTCCGTTCGCCCCAGGCCAGGGCACGCACGGCCGGCGTCACCTGGTCCGCGCGCAGGAACGCCAGCCGCTTGCGATGGTCGGGCAG
>JANOTJ010000030.1:0-2327 GCA_031416295.1 Chloroflexota bacterium | reverse complement strand
GCTGCTGGGGATCGCCTTCATGGTCGGACTCTTCGTCATCGCAGGCCGCGGGATGGTCTCAGTCTGGAACCGCTGGGATGCCCGGGAACGGCTCCTCGCCCTGCAGCCGGCGCCGGACCAGCGAGCGACGACCGCGCTTTCGGCCCAGCTCGCGATCTGCGCCGGTGCCGCGTTGAGCCTCTTCTTCTTCGCGACGTCCGGCCGCATCGAAGCGCTCATCCCGCCCGCCGTCGCCCTGGCCGTCGCCGTCGGCTGGTCGTGGCTCACGAAGGCGACCGGGCAGATCGTGCGAGGCGATGCCGCATGAGCGTGATGGCCCCGCCCGACTACGTCTGCCAGCCGTTCGGCGCACAGACGAGTCGGGGATACATCCGTCGCCGCGTCTATCGGCGCAACGCGGCCGGCCCGTCCGTCATCCTTATCCACGAAGCGCCCGGGATCTCGGGGGGCACGTTCAAGATCGCGAACTTCCTTCATGCGGCCGGGTACTCCGTCGCGCTGCCGGAACTCATGCGACCGGTACCGTTCGGGCCGGCCAAGGTGCGCGGCGCGACCGGGATGCTGCGGTTCTGCGTGGCTCGGGAGCTCGGCGCGTTCTCGTCGAATCGCACCGGAGCGATCGTCGAGTGGCTCCGGGATCTCGCAGCGGCGGAGAGCGCTGCCGATGGGGGTCGCAACGTTGCGGTCATCGGGATGTGCTTCTCGGGCGGGTTCGCCCTGGGTGCCATGTTCGAGGACAAGATCGTTGCCGCGGTCGCGAGCCAACCGTCGCTGCCGTTCCCCATCTGGTTCGGTCGGGCTGTCGACCTTGGCGTGTCGCCGGGTGACTTCGATGTCATCCAGCAGCGTGTGGCCGCCGGCGCGGGCCTCCGCGTGATGCGCTACGCGAAGGACTGGAAGTCGCCCGTCCAACGGTTCCAACGGATCGTCGATGACTTCCCATCTTGCAGCCGACAACAGATCCCGACTTCGCGAAGCCGAGATCACTCTGTGTTACGGGACTCGATCGATGCGGCGGAGGGGACTGACCTCGCCGATTCTCGGGACCTCACGTTGGCGTTCTTGCGGCAGCACCTGCCGCTGTAGGATCGGCAGCCTGCTCGGCGCGGTAGGCCTCCGCGGGGGTGGGTGGCGTCGGTCCGTTGCTGGCGCCCGTCACGTGCATGGTCCCGCACTAGGAGGAGCAGCGTGCCGACGACGGCACCGAGCACCGGCACGACGACGAAGACCCGTCGCCGAGTGGCGTCGCGAGCCGCCGACCGCTGACGTCAGGCGCGCGGTTCGAGGACGACGACCGCGGTCGGAAGGGGCCGCCGCTCGGCCCACGCGTCGGAGGCGCCGAGGGCGCTCCACATCGCCCACAGGCGTGTTCGCTCCTCGCCCTCCGCGGCTCGTGCGCGGATCGGTCGCGAGCCGTCCCGCAGCTCGATGACGGCGTCGGGCTGCGCCTGGAGGTTGAGCCACCAGGCGGGATCGGGCGCGAGCCAGCCGTTCATCGCCAGGGTGACGAGGTTGGGTCCATCCTCGACGTAGCCGAGGATCGCCCTGCGCGTCTTGCCGGAACGGCGCCCGACGGTCGTGAGACGCATCGTCCCCCACTTGTCGGGCTTGGCCGGCCACAGCCCACGACGACCGCCGGTGAACCGGTGGATGGCCCGGTGGATGACCCACGCGGCGCGAATCACGAACGCCGGCGGGAGTCGCCCGCCCTTCGGTCCGGTCTTGCGTGCGCCGTCCGGCGGCTTGCCTTCGGACATGATTGGTGACCCTCCTATCTTGTGCTCGATCGTCAGTCTGCGCCGTCGAGGGCCGGCCGGGTAGCATCGACGAGACCGGTCCGTAGCGTCGCCGGCGGCTCGCTGTCAGACGTAGCCGTCCGGCACGGGACCGATCACCTCCATCGAGTACCGCAGGGCGATCTGGGACAAGGCGCCTGGGTCGCCATCGCCCGTCTTCACCGCATCGGCGAGCTCGTCGAAGTAGCCCACCATGGCCGCCGGGGTGTACAGATTGAGCTTCCGGCTGGCCACCGCGCCGACCCGGAAGCCATGCGGGATCCCGGCCGGGATGAAGATGAACGAACCGGCCGGGCAGGACGCCTCCCGACCATCGAGGAAGATGATGTACTCACCCTCGAGCACGTAGAACGCTTCGGCCGCATCGCGGTGGATGTGGAGCGGGGGCCCGAAGCCAGCCGGCTCCTGCGCCTCAAGGAGCGAAAACGCGCCGTTCGTGTCGTCGGCCGTCGCTTTGACGGACATGCCAAATCCGCCAAGGTCGATCGATCTGCCCTCGCCGGGTCGAAGGATGAACCCCGCACCTGCCTG
>JANOTJ010000029.1:0-1600 GCA_031416295.1 Chloroflexota bacterium | reverse complement strand
TGCCGCCGTTGCGGCGGCCGTCGCAGCCGAGCGCGGTGCCATCGTCGTGCCCTTGACCGTTGTCGTCGAGGCCGCTCAGATCATCGGACGGCGCCTGGGCCCCGCGGCCGAATCGACGTGGCTCCGCAGCCTGGTCAGGAGCGCCTGGCAGATCGAGTCGGCCGAGATCACCGACCTCGAGCGCGCAGCGGAACTGATGGATCGCTACCGCGACGCCGATATCGGGTTCGTCGATGCGACCATCGTCGCGATCGCGGAGCGGCTTGCGTCGGTTCGGCTGTACACGCTCGATCGACGTGACTTCACCATCATTCGGCCTCGACACGTGACCGCGTTCGAACTATTGCCCTAACCTTTACGTCAACGTCATGGTTGTGGTAGCATCGGGGGGTGACCGATGCGCCCTCCACGACCCCTGACGCACCGAAGCGGCTTCTTCGCATCCAGGAAGTCGCTTCGGACACCGGGCTCACGACCCGTGCCATTCGGTACTACGAAGAGCTCGGCCTGCTAGAGCCCGCCGGCCGCTCGGACGGGGCATACCGCTTGTTCGACGCATCTGACCTGGAGCGCCTGCGGTTCATCAGGGAGCTCCGGGACGACGCCGGTTTCAGCCTCCTGCAGATCGGGCAGCTATTGGAGGACGAGGCGGCCCGCGAGCGCAATCGCGAGCGCCTTCGGACCACCCGCGACCCGGCCGAGCGCCGCGCCCTGGTGACCGATGCGCGCGACCGAGCGGTTCGGCAGATCGACACCATCCGGGCCAAACGTGACCGACTCGACACGATGCTGGCCGAGGCGGAGGGCCGTCGCCGTCACCTGGACGAGCACCTCGTGGAGCTTGACGGCGGCCCGGACCCCCATCCGGAGCGTCACCCGGACCCGCACCCGGAGCCGCTTCCGTGACCCCGCCGTCCGTCGCCGCCCGGCGCTCCGTCACGGCCTTCCGCCACCGCAACTATCGGCTGTTCTTCGGCGGCCAGGCGATCTCACTGATCGGGACGTGGATGCAGCAGGTCGCCCAGGGCTGGCTCGTCCTACAGGTCAGCGGCGGCGATCCGCTGTGGCTCGGCATCGTGGCGGCGGCCCAGTACGTGCCGGTCATGATCCTTGGGCTGTTCGCGGGCGTGCTCGCCGACGTCCTGCCCAAGCGCCAGACCCTCCTGGCCGTCCAGGTCGTGATGATGACCCTGGCCATCGTCCTCGCAGTCCTGACCGCGACCGGCCTGATCACCGTCTGGATGGTGGTCGTGCTGGCCATCCTGCTCGGCTGCGCGAACGCCGTGGACATGCCCGTCCGCCAGTCGTTCGCGATCGAACTCGTCGGGCGGCGCGATGTCGGCAACGCGGTGTCCATCAATTCGGCCATGTTCAACGGGGCGCGGGTCGTCGGCCCGGCGGTCGCCGGCCTGACCATCGGCATCTTCGGCATCGCGCTCGCCTTCGCCCTCAATGCCGTGAGCTTCCTGGCGGTGATCCTGGCCCTCGCGCTGATGCGCGACGACGACCTCCATCGAGCCCGACTCATCCCGCGTCCGGGCTCGCCCCGGGAGGTCTGGGAGAACCTTGTCGAGGGCCTGCGGTTCGTGCGCCGGACGCC
>JANOTJ010000028.1:0-5769 GCA_031416295.1 Chloroflexota bacterium | reverse complement strand
AGCAAAACTCCTCGGTGGCGGCTACAGCCTCATCCCCCTCCTGAAGCTCCGGCTCGCCCAGCCACCCCTGCTGGTGGATCTCCATAACGTCACCGGGCTCGATGGGATCACCGAGACGGATGACGAGCTGCGGATCGGCGGACGCGCCACGCATCGGCAGATCCACGAGCACGCGATCGTCACTGATCGCTATCCCGGCCTGGTTGACCTCGCCGGCGTCATCGGCGATCCACAGGTCCGTAACTGGGGCACCATCGGTGGCTCCATCGCGCACGCGGACCCGGCCAGCGACTGGCCAGCCCTGCTCCTCGCCATCGATGCGACGATCGTCTGCCGCAGCCAGTCCGGCGAGCGCACCATCAAGGCGCGCGACTTCTTCCTGGACACCTTCCAGACCGCCATCGAACCGACCGAGGTGCTGACCGAGGTCCGCCTGCGCCGCCGACCGAAGCACGCCGGTGCCGCGTACACCAAGCTCGAGCGCAAGGTCGGCGACTTCGCCACGTGCGGGTCGGCGGTCATCGTGCGCCTCGATGGCGACGGTCGGATCACGTGGGCGGGGGTCGGGCTGACGGGCGTCGCCGCCTCGCCCTTCGCGGCGACCGACGCCGAGGCGGTCCTCGCCGGCAACATGCCCTCCGAAGATCTCTTCAAGGCGGCCGGCGCGGCGGTCGCGGCCCAGTCCAGCCCGGCCGGCGATGTCCGCGGCCCGGTCGAGTACAAGCGGGCGATGGCCGCGGAGCTGACCGTCCGGTCGCTCCGGAGCGCCACCGAACGCGCCAACGCCTACGCGTAGGAGACGACGAACGATGACCACCCAGCACATCTCGGTCACGGTCAACGGGGAGGCGCGCGAGGGCGATGTCGAACCCCGACTCCTGCTCGTCCACTTCCTGCGCGAGAATCTCGGGCTGACCGGCACCCATGTCGGATGCGACACCAGCAACTGTGGCGCGTGCACCGTCCATGTCGATGGCGAAAGCGCCAAGTCGTGCACGATGCTGGCCGTCCAGGCCGATGGCCGCAAGGTCGACACGATCGAGGGACTGGCCGACGGGGCCACGCTGCACCCGCTCCAGCAGGCCTTCTGGGACCAGCACGGCCTGCAGTGCGGCTTCTGCACGCCGGGCATGATCATGCAGGCGGCCTGGTTCCTCGGCCAGAATCCGGATCCCACCGAGATGGAGATCCGCGAGGGCATCAGCGGCAACCTGTGTCGTTGCACGGGCTACGTGAATATCGTCAAGGCCATCCAGCAGGCCGCCGGCACGCTTCGCGAAGGCGAGTCGGCCCCGGTCGTGGCTGCCGAGACCACCGAAGGACAAGAAGTCTCGGCCCAACCGGCCGCGGCTGGTTGATCGGAGAAGAACGAACATGACGACCGACACCGAACGCGAACTCCGGACCAGCCCCGAGATCGGGGGAATGGGCCACTCGGTCAAGCGCAAGGAGGACCCGCGCTTCATCCGTGGCGCCGGCGAGTACATCGAGGATGTCAACCTGCCCGGTCAGCTCTGGATGGACATCGTGCGCAGCCCGTACGCGCACGCGAAGATCAAGGGCATCGATGCCAGCGAAGCGCTGAAGATCCCGGGCGTGCTCGCGGTCATCACCGGCGCCGACCTCGAGAAGGCCGGCCTGCACTGGATGCCGACCCTCGCCGGCGACAAGCAGATGGTGCTGCCCACGCACACCGTCATGTACCAGAGCCAGGAAGTGGCCGCGGTGGTCGCCACCGATCGCTACATCGCCGCGGACGGCGTGGCCGCCGTGCTCGTCGACTACGAGCCACTACAGGTCGTGATCGATCCGTTCAAGGCGCTCCTGCCCGACGCGCCCGTGCTCCGGCCGGACCGCGCCGCGGACAAGCAGTCGAACCACATCTGGCACTGGGAATCGGGCGACGCCGCCAAGACCGATGCCGCGATGGCCGCGTCCGAGGTCCGGGTGTCCGAGGACATCTACATCCCGCGCATCCACGTCGCCTCCATCGAGACGTGCGGCTGCGTCGCGGACTGGGACGCCGTCCGTGGCCAGCTCACCCTGCACATGACGAGCCAGGCACCGCACGCCATCCGAACGGTCCTCGCCCTGGTCAGTGGCCTGCCCGAGCAGAACATCCGGGTCAAGACCCATGACATCGGCGGCGGCTTCGGGGGCAAGGTGCCGGTCTAC
Organism: Chloroflexota bacterium; assembly: GCA_031416295.1. Classification (GTDB taxonomy): domain Bacteria; phylum Chloroflexota; class Limnocylindria; order Limnocylindrales; family CSP1-4; genus SPCO01. Next base: position 3,594 of record JANOTJ010000028.1, on the reverse strand, counting down.
CCGGGCTATGTCCTGGCCGTGGTCGCGTCGCTGACCGTGGGCAAGCCGATCAAGTGGATCGAGGATCGCTCGGAGAACCTCCAGGCGGACTCCTTCGCCCGGGACTATCACATCCATGCCGAGCTCGGCGCGGACAAGGACGGCAAGATCCAGGCCCTCAAGGTCAAGACCGTCGCGGACCACGGCTACACCGATGCCGCGGCAGACCCGTCCAAGTACCCGGCCGGGCTGTTCAACGTCATCACCGGCTCGTACGATTTCGATGCGGCCTTCGTCGAAGTCGATGGCGTCTACACCAACAAGCCGCCTGGCGGCGTGGCCTATCGCTGCTCGTTCCGGGTGACCGAGGCGGTCCATGCCATCGAGCGCATGGTCGACATCCTGGCCCACCAGATCGGCAAGGATCCGGCGCAGCTCCGGATGGAGAACTTCATCCAGCCTGAGCAGTTTCCGTACGAGACGCCCACCGGCTGGTCGTACGACTCCGGCAACTACCCGGCCGCGCTCCAGAAGGCGCTGGACATGATCGGCTACGACGATCTGCGCAAGGAGCAGCTGGAGAAGCGCGCCCGGGGCGAACTCATGGGCATCGGGATCAGCTCGTTCACGGAGATCGTCGGCGCCGGACCGTCCAAGGACTTCGACATCATCGGCATCAAGATGTTCGACTCGTGCGAGATCCGCGTCCATCCGACGGGCAAGGTCCTCGCCCGGATCGGCGTCCAGAGCCAGGGCCAGGGCCACGAGACCACGTTCGCCCAGATCATCGCCGAGGAACTCGGCTTCCCGGTCGGGGACATCAAGATCGAGTACGGCGACACCGACACCGCGCCCTACGGCCTGGGCACGTATGCGTCCCGCTCCACACCGGTGGCCGGCGCCGCGACCGCCATCGCCTCACGCAAGATCCTGGACAAGGCCCGCAAGCTCGCGGCGCATCTCCTCGAAGCCTCCGAGGACGACCTCGATTGGGAACCAGGCAAGTTCAGCGTCAAGGGCTCGCCTGACCGCTTCAAGACCATCCAGGAGGTCGCCTTCGCGGCCTACACCAACCTTCCCCAGGGGATGGAGGCGGGCCTCGAGGCGGTGAACTACTACGATCCGCCCAACCTGACCTTCCCGTTCGGGAGCTACATCTGCGTCATCGATATCGACAAGGGGACCGGACGGGTGACCGTCCGCCGCTTCGTGGCCATCGATGACTGCGGCAACATCATCAACCCGATGATCGTGGACGGCCAGATCCACGGCGGCCTGACGATGGGCCTCGCGCCATCGCTGTACGAGCAGATCACCTACGACGAGCTCGGCAACAACCAGGCTGGCACGTTCATGGACTACCTCGTCCCGACCGCCATGGAGACGCCCGCCTGGGAAGTCGGCAAGACGGTCACCCCGTCGCCGCATCACCCGATCGGCGCCAAGGGCGTCGGGGAGTCGGCGACCGTCGGTGCGCCGCCGGCCATCGCCAACGCTGTCGTGGATGCGCTGTGGCACCTCGGGGTGCGCAACATCGACATCCCGATCACGCCCCAGAAGGTCTGGGCCATCCTCCACGAGAACGGCATCTCGTAAGGGCCTGGCCGGCCAGGCTGCGCCTGACCGGCCACGCTCCCTGAGCGGCCCCGGGGCATGACCAGAGCATCCCTGTTCCTGCGAGCCGCCGACCTCGAGACCGAGGGCAAACCGTTCGCGGTCGCCACGGTCGTGGCCGTTCGGCGGCCCACCTCCGCCCGGCCCGGGGCGAGCGGCATCATCCACCCCGACGGGTCCATCGAGGGCTGGGTCGGCGGCAGCTGCGCCCAGCCAGTCGTCGTCCGCGAGGCGCTCCGGGCGATCGCCGATGGCCAGCCCCGGCTGCTCAGGCTGAGCAAGGACGGCCCAGGCGAGGGCCGCCGCGCCGACGGCGTGATCGAGCTCGTCATGACCTGCCACTCCGGTGGCACCCTGGAGATCTACGTGGAACCGCATCTTCCCGCGCCGCAGCTCTGGCTCGTCGGCCTGACACCCATCGTCGGAGCACTGGCCAGGCTCGGTTCGGCGGCCGGCTGGCGGGTCACCGTCATCGACCCCATCGCGGAGGCGGACGCGTTCGCGGGCGCAGAACGGGTGCATGCCTCGGCTGATATCCGCGGCCTGGACCCGACGGCGTCGCCGTACGTGATCGTCGCCAGCCAGGGCATCTGGGATGAGGAGGCTGTCGGCCTGGCACTGACTCGCGAGGCCTCGTACGTGGGACTCGTGGCATCGCCCACCCGGGCGGCCGTCGTTCGCGAGTGGTTGCGCGAGGAGACCACGATCGGCGAGGACCGCATCGCGGCGCTCCGGGCGCCGGCCGGGCTGGACCTCGGTGCCGAGACCGCCGAGGAGATCGCCCTGTCCATCCTGGCCGAGCTCGTGCAAGTCCGGCGTGGGCGGGCCGACTTCGTGGCCAGTCCGGGGCCCGCCACCATCGCCGCCGGCCTGCCCGAGACGATCACCATGGAGCCCGTGGTGGACGACATCGTGCTCCTCGACCCCGTCTGCGGGATGACCGTCGAGCGAGCCCAGGCGCGACACCTCGCCGAGCACGACGGGACGGTCTATGCGTTCTGTTCCATCGGCTGCCGGACGCGATTCATCCGAGAGCCCGTATCATTCGTGGGCCCACGGGTGGTGCCGGGCCCCTCGGACTGACCCGCGCACGGAGGACTGCCCCTTGACCGACCATGGTCGTCGCCGCCAACGCCGTCCGGCCCTGGCCATCCTGTCGGCCATGCTCATCGCCGGCCTCACGCTCCCGGCCGTGGCCGGGTTCGTCGCCGCCGCTGGGCCGTCGGATCGCGCGAACCGCGATGTCGTCGCGACCTTCGGGCCGGCGAGCTCGTTCGGCACGGCCGCTGTCGCGCCCGGGACCGTGGGCGTCAAGTCGAGCGTCGGCTATCAGTATGGCGACGGCTCGACTGCGGTCGTCGGCGAGATCCTCAACCTGCGCACGCTCCGGACGCGCAACGTCACGGTGTCCGTGACGTACTTCCGCGCGGCGCAGGGCATTGAGCCCGGACCTGTTGAGCTGGGCACGGCGTCGGATATCGTGCTGCTTGCCCAGACGTCGCGCGGCGGTGACGGACCCTTCGTCGTCCTGTTCACCCCTGAGATCGATCCCGCGTCCGATCCGCCGGTACCCTACGCCGTCCTCAATTATCTCATCGAGGTTGACGGAGGTGCGGCCACGACTGCCGTCGTCGGCGGCGCGCTCGACATCGTCGAAGGGCCGCAGGTGGTGGTGACCGATCTACGCTACTACGAGGGCACGATCACCAACCAGAACGCGTTCTCCGTGAGTGCGCCGTCGGCCATGCTCACGGTCTACGACGCGGCCGGCAACGTCCTCGAGGTCTTCGACCACGACCTGTTGCCCGATCCGGTCGTGCCCGGCGAAAGCCCTCCGATGCTGCCCGGCGAGAGCCGCATGTACAGCATCGGGGTCGATACCGACCTCGATGCCACGACCGCCAGATCCACGGTCCTCGCCGAGGGCGATCGGACGGACCAGCCCACGGTCTACATCACCTCCTGGGCGAACTACTTCGACGATCTGCCACTGGAGACCTT
>JANOTJ010000027.1:0-2564 GCA_031416295.1 Chloroflexota bacterium | reverse complement strand
CCTCCGTGACCCCGCGTCGGAGCACGGTGCCGGCAAGGTCGGATGAGCCCGTGAATCCATCCAGGATCCAGCCCGAGATGACGAACGAGGTGACCGCGGCGACCGGCATCCCGACCGCGAACGCGATGGCCACGACCAGCGCATCGATGCGCTCGCCCAGGGCCGAGGGCGCGAGACCCGCGCCAAGGAGCATGATCGCCGGCGCGCCCACGACAAGGCCCATGGCCACCAGGCTCCTGTCGGAGCCGCCCCCGAGGACGACGGTGGCGGCCACCGGGACATAGGCCGTCAGGGCGAGGAGCGACCCACGACGGGCGGCGCGGATCGACGCCATGCGTCGTCCGGTCGGATCGGGACGCCAGTTCGGCGACCACGGATTGCCAGGGCCCATGTGGGCCAGCGTAGCCGACGCTCCGGTCCGGGCGCGTCCGAGCGCGTCAGGTCGCGTCAGGTCGCGTCCGAGCGCGTCCGGTCGCCCGAGCGCGTTCCCCGTCGGATGCTACCCTCCGGCCGATGGACGTCACGCGCGCCCTCCGCATCGAGCGCACCGGGCCCGCCGGGGTCGTCGCGCGCGTGACGCTCGCGCGACCGGGCGCTCACAACGCATTCGATGCATCGCTCATCGCCGAGCTGCGCACGGCCTTCGCGGCTCTCGCCCGGGAAGAGCCGACGGCGCTCCGGGCGGTGATCCTGGCCGGCGACGGGCCGACGTTCTGTGCCGGTGCCGACATCAACTGGATGCGCGCTGCGATGTCCCTCGACGTCGAAGGCAACGAGCAGGACGCGATGGCGATGGCCGACATGTTCGAGGCCATCGATACCTGCCCGGTGCCGGTCATCGCCCGGGTCCACGGCGCAGCGCTGGGCGGCGGGATGGGCCTGTGTGCCGCCGCCGACCTGGTCATCGCGGAGAGCGGCGCGCGCTTTGGGTTCACCGAGACGCGCCTGGGCATCCTGCCCGCGGTCATCGCCCCGTTCGTCGTGGCCAAGATCGGCGAGACCCATGCCCGGGCGCTGTTCCCCGGCGGGCGTCGCTTCGATGCCGTCCGGGCGCTCCGGATCGGCCTCGTCCACGAGGTCGTGGAAGGCGAGGCGGCACTCGACGCCGCGGTGGATGCGGCCATCGGCGACATCCTGGCGGCCGGTCCGACGGCGACCCGGGCCGCCAAGGCGGTCATCCGCGAGGTCCGCGGCGTCGGCCACGGTTCGGCGAAGTGGCACACCGCGCGGGTAATCGCCCGGCAGCGCGTGACCGCCGAGGCGCGCGAGGGCTTCGCCGCCTTCACCGAGAAACGGCGTCCCGCCTGGGTCCCCGACCCCGACGCGGACGCGGACGCGTGATCGAGCGACTCGCACCGACGCACCTGGGCCGCGATTTCCGCTGGCTGTGGGGCTCAGCGGCGCTGACCAATCTCGGCGACGGGATGCTCCTGGCGGCCGGTCCGCTGCTGGTGACGACCGTGACCCGCGAACCGTTCGCCGTGGCGATGGCGGTCTTCCTCCAGCAGCTGCCCTGGGTGGTGCTGGGCATCCCGGCCGGGGCGATCGTCGATCGCGTGGATCGGCGGCGACTGACCATCGCCGTCAACCTCGCCCGGGCCGTGGTCCTGGCCATCCTCGCGCTGGCCGTGGCGACCGACTCAGTCAACCTCGCGATCATCCTCGGTGGGGTCTTCCTGATCGGCACCGCGGAGACATTCGCCGACAACGCCGCGAGTGCGCTGGTCGCGACGCGCGTGCCGCACGAGCACCTGGGCATCGCCAACGCCCGACTGACCGGCACGTCCATCGTCACCAATCAGCTGGCTGGCCCGCCGCTCGGGGCGCTGCTGTTCGGTCTCGGGATGGCGTTCCCGTTCGGCGTCAATGCCATCTGCGCCCTCGGTGGCGCGGTCCTGATCGCGCGGATGACCCCGCGGCGAGCGTCGGCTTCGACTGCCCCGGCTCGTCACATCCGGCACGAGATCGCCGAGGGCTTCGTGTGGCTGTGGCGACACCCACCGGTGCGCACCCTGGCTCTCACCATCTTCATCTTCAACGTGACGTTCTGGGCGGCGTACTCGGTCTACGTGCTGCTGGCCACAGAACGCCTGGGCCTCGATGCGTTCGGTTTCGGCCTGTTGATCACGGTCGGGGCGATCGGCGGGCTCATCGGCTCGGCGTCGTACGGGTGGCTGGAACGGCACTACTCGCTGGCGACGCTGATGCGCCTCGGGCTGCTGCTGGAGACCGTGACCCACCTGGTCCTCGCGGTGACGACGTCGGCCTTCGTGGCGGCCGCGACGATGACCCTCTTCGGCATCCACGCGGTGGTCTGGGGTACGACCTCGACGACCGTCCGCCAGCGGGCCGTCCCAGCGGCGCTCATGGGCCGGGTCACGAGCGTGTACATGCTGGCGAACGTGGGCGGGGCGGCAGCCGGGTCGCTGCTCGGCGGGCTCCTCGCCCAGCAGTTCGGGGTCACGGCGCCATTCTGGTTCGGATTTTTCGGCTCTGCCCTCGTACTCGTGTTCATCTGGCGGGCACTGGCCGAGATCGCCCACACCCCGGCGGCCGTGGACTGA
>JANOTJ010000026.1:0-6514 GCA_031416295.1 Chloroflexota bacterium | reverse complement strand
GCTCACCCTGCACTGGTTCGCGGGCGTCGGCACGCACGATCCCACCAACAACTTCAAGCTCTACTCGCGTCGCTTCCTGGATGCCACGACGATCGAGAGCACGGCTGGCTTCGAGCTCGCCCTGGAACTGACGGTCAAGGCTTCGCTGGCCGGTCGACGCATCGCCGAGGTCCCGACGACGTGGCGCGACCGGACCGCCGGCGAGAGCAACTTCAAGCTGCGCAAGTGGCTGCCCCACTACCTGCACTGGTATCGGGTCGCCTTCGTCGGGCGCTGGTTGCGCAGGTAGCTATCGGCTGGTCGCGCCTCGCCTCCCTATAGCCGTTCCATGACAAAGATCCGTCGAAGGCTGTCCTCGATGGGCAGTTCTGCCGCGATGCGCCACAGCCCGCTGAACGCCGCAATGAACCCGTCACGGTCATAGCCGTGGACCTCGTTCTCGCGGGTGGCGATGAGGCGCGAGGCCATCGGGTCCTCCGGCGGTACGAATTCGATCACCAGTGTCGGCCCCAGCCGCGCGAGCCATTCGGACACCAAGGCGAACGGAACGTTCTTTCCGATCGTGAGATGGTGGATCAGGGCGAGGCAAAGCAGGACGTCCGCGTTGGCCCTGGCCTCGAGCGAGTGACGTTCGTTGTTCGCCCAGCCGACTGATGCCGACGGGCTCGTCAGGTCGACGATCAGCGGAAGGATGCTCCCCGACGACCGTGTACGAATCGACTGGTAGATCCGCTCGACGGCTCCCGGGTCGGCATCGAGGGCCAGGACCTTGTGCCCAGCATCTTCGGCGATGACGCTATACCGACCGGAGTTGGCCCCAAGGTCCCAAACCTGACTGGGTTCGCGGCGATGGAGGAACTCGCTGACGATCCGGACCTTTTCGGCAAGCGCGACATCCGAGTAGCTGCACCGTTCGTCGTAGTCCACCCAGGCCGTCCCGCGTGGTTCCCAATCCAGTGCGGCCTCGCATCGAGACCGTGTCTCGGAAGCGTTCCGGGCGCTACGTGATGTGGCGTTGGAGCAGGATGGGCCGCCCCGCGTTGTTCTCGCCCACGTGATGTCGCCGCACCCACCGTACGTCTTCGACGACGCAGGCATGGCCGTACCGATGCAAGCGTGCTTTCCTGGGGATTGTGGGTTCTGGTCTACGCCTGTGGAGGACGAAGTACGCACGCATCTTGTGGGCCAGGTCGATCACATCGACGACCTGGTCGCGACGGCTACCGATGCGATCTTGACCCACAGCAGGACCCCTCCCATCATCATCGTCTTCTCCGACCATGGGCACCGTTATGACGCTGGCGATCGCGGGGAGACTGTTCGCACCTTGTTCTTCGCGAACACGCCGGGCGCGCCAGGCCTGTTCCCTCCGGACGTGACACCGATCAATGTGATGGCTCGGCTGCTGAGCCAATACCACGGAATGGAGCTGCCAATGGCGAGTGAGGAGTCCTACTACGTCGATCAGCAACGGTTGTCGGGCACTGGCCCATTCGACATGACCTTGATACCAGAGGACGTCGTTCGGGGAACTCCTTAGAGCCGGTGCGAGGCCGACCGCTCAATCGCTCTCACCAGGGATAGGGGCTCCATCGTTGAGCTGGCGGTTCGCTTCCCTGAGAACATCTGGAGGGATCGGCCGCACGGCGAACGGGACGAGGGCGTCACCTCGCGGGTCGCCGTACGCCGCGGCGATCCGTTGCAGCGACACGGGGGGAGGGACGAGGATGAGCGACCGCTCGAGCTGCGCGCCGTCCGGTGGATCGGGGTCCAGCGCCACCGTCACGAGCGCTCGGGTCATGTCGGCTCGGTCCAGGAACAGCTCGCGCCCGGCGACGAGCAGGAGCCCGTTGTAGCTCAGTGCAAGCGTGAGCCAGACGGTCATGGCGGCCACCGTCGCGAGTCGCCTGGGCCCACCACCCGCGAGCGTGACCGGACCGAGCAGGTCGCCCAGCGCGACCATGGCCAGGATGCCGGCGACGTAGGTGTACCGCGTGTAGTCGGCGAACTCGGCGCCCAGCGGCCCACGGGCGAGGGCCGTCAGGAGGTACTGCGCGGATATCGCCAACAGGATCGCGACGGCGCGGGCGGGGAGCGTGCCTGCACGCCAGCGCCGGAGCCCGAGCGGTACCGCGATGAAGGCCAGGAGCACACCGATCGCCGGGAGCCCGGTGATCGCGCCCGCAGCGTTGTCAAGACCGCTGAGGATGTACCCGGGTACCGTCGTCAGCGCCGCCAGGGTCAGCGGGTCCCGGGCCAGGACGCCGTCCCGCCCGACGGTCAGCAGCCACGCGAGCAGGACGACGGCCGGCAGCAGGATCGCCGTGATGGCGTCTCGCCAGCGTCGATCCATGAGCCACTCGATGCCGACCGCGATCGTGACGATGACACCGATCGTCGAGCACATCACAGCGGCGAGCAGCAGGCTGGCCACGATGGCCACCCTGAAGCGCGTCGGTCCACGGTCGGTGACGACCATGGCGGCCAGGCCCAACAACAGGGAGCCGATGAACCCGGTCTGGAAGCCCCAGTAGAGGTTCTCGAAGCCCGAACCGAAGAACAGCACGATGACGCTCCCGGCCAGCGCGAAGCGCGGCCCGCTGGCGTGCTCCAGCAACAGATACACGAACGTTGCGACGACCACGTGCAGGACCGCCACGACCGCCAGGTACGGCACGTAGCTGCCGATCCCGATGGTCTCCACCATGGCCCGATACAGGAGGATCGGCAACGTCGTCCAATGCTCGTTGTGAGGCGCCAGCCAGGTCGAGGGATCGCCGAGCGAGCGCCGCTCGATGAACGCCCATTCGTCGGCGAAGAAGGTCATCCCGAAGCCGAGGACGAGGAGCGTCACCGTTGCGATGACGGCCGCCGCTGCGTACGCGACGCGGAAACGCCGTCGGCCTGACTCCTCCCCCGTCATCGGCGCCAGATGCTCGCATCCGGGCGTCGCGCGAGGTTCGCGAGCAGCCACACCGTCAGGCTGGTCATAACGAGCGCACCGACGATCGCCAGCGGGCCGGTCGCCGGGAGCAGCGCCTCGATGGCGGGTGTCGGCGGGATGGCGGCCAGCAGGTTGAGGGTCACCACCACGCTCAGGGCCAGCCACCACGCCCGGATCCGCGGCTCGGCGAGTAGCAGGATCGGCAGGATGAGCGCGGCGTAGGCGTAGCGCTCGTGCATCTGGGTCATGGCCATGAAGAAGACGAGCACCGACGCGGTCAGGCCCAGGAGCAGCGTGCGTGGTTTCGGGTCGCGGACGATCGCGGCCATGATCACCAGCGACAGCAGCCCGGTGATCGCGTAACCGACGACGCGGAAGGTGATGGGCCCCGCGATTCGCACGTCGTCGGCGATGAATTCGCCCCCGACGGCCGCCTCCTGGAGCAGCGACCACGGGTTCCAGGCGCGCAGCGACAGGAAGTCGAACACCTCGTTCTGGTAGTAGGCGAGGCCCTCCAGGTAGCGCAGCGGGCCGCCGGCCGCGACGAAGGGCAGCCACAGCACCCCGAGCGTGACCGCGCCGACCGCGCCCGCCCGGACGACCTCGCGCACGCCGCCGCTCGCGTAGCACCAGGCCACGAACGGCAGGATGAACGGGATCGCCTGGGGTTTCGTGGCGAGCGAGATTGCCAGCAGCGCGGCGGCCAGGCTATTTCGCCTGCGGCTCGCCGCCATGGCCATGCCCAGGCCGGACAGCATGTAGATGGATTCGTACTGGCCCCACCATGCACTGACATCGATGACGGCGGGATGGAGCAGGACGGCGGCGGCACCGACGAGTGCCCAGCGCGGCCGGTCGCGCAGGGCGACGACGACGAGCGCGGCGATCCCGATGTCGGCCAACGAGGCCGGGATCTTCAAGAGCGCGTTGATCGCCGGATCGGAGGCGTCCGTTGCCACGGCAAAGGCCGGGTGGATGGTCGCAAGGACGCCCCAGACGTAGCCCAGCACCGGGCCGAACGACACCGGACCGCCGGGATTGTCCGTGTACAGCTGGCCGAGCCCGCTCGTCGCGATGTGGCTGATCCAGCGGGCGAACTGGTCCATGTCGTCGCGGAATCCCGGCTGCCCGACGAGGATGGCCCGGATGGCGACGCCGATGATGAGCAGCGCGAGCAGCGCGATCCGGTCGCGCGATGTCCACGGGGCGCTGTCGCTCCGCCCGCCGCTCGCGGCCCCCCGGGTCACGGGAGCCATCGACTCAGACGCGGCTGGTCACCCAGTAGCGCTCCGCCGGCCCGTCCACGCCCCCGGATCGACCGAGCGCATGGGCGTACTGGCGCACGGCACCGGCCATCGCCCTGGTGTCGTCGAAGAGGCGCTCGATCTGGCTCTCGTACAGGCCGATGCCCATGATCTTGCGCTCGAGCTGGTCGCCGATGTCGGCGTAGGTCGGGAACAGGCTGACATCCCTGGGCACGTCGCGGAGCGCGTCCGGACCAAGGTCCTCCAGGCGCCCGAACTCGTTCCACCAGGCGTACGGGAAGTCCTCGTAGAAGACGACCGCGCCCGCGTAGTCCGGCCCGGGCATGACCCACTTGCGGGGCTCGTTGAGCAGGCCCACGCCGATGTCGCGGCACAGCTGGTGATCCACGTGGCCCCCGACGCCCAGCGGCACGTACACCTTCTGGGGCTCGAGCCGGGCGATCTCCGCGCGCAGGATCTCGTACGGCGCTCGATCGTCCGCGCGCGGGGCCCCGAGCAGTTGCGCGTCGCCTGCGTAGCCACGGAACACGGCATCGGGCAGGTCCAGGAAGACGATCCCGACCTCGGCGAAGTACGCGTAGCGCTCATCCTCGACCCGGCGGCGGGCCATCAGGTCGCCCGCGGCGGCGGCCTCCACGATCTCGTCGGTCAGGACCGGGCCCTGGGTGGACAGGTCATCGATGACCGGCTGGCCGGCCAGCGACTGGTTGCGGATGCTCGCCCGTCGGTACCAGGAGGAGCGCTGCCAGAAGCGCTTGGCGGCGGCGTCGGCATCGCCCTGCGTGGCGTCGAGGCGATCCTCGTCGGCGGCCCAGGCCGGCAGGGTCGCCGTGGTCGTGGCCGCGGTACCGGCGGTGGACGGGAAGTCGGCGAGGATGGCGCTGCGATTGAACGCCTCGGTGGCCGGCCACATCGCCTTGGAGCCGAAGCCCAGGGCCTCGCGCTGGTACGTGCTGAGGTCCGCGTCCGAGTCACCGGCGCCGGAGAAGACCGTGACGATGGTCACGTTCTGCCCGAGCTCCCGCAGGCTCGCGATCAGGCCGCCACAGGAGAGGGCGACATCGTCCGGGTGGGGCGCGATGAAGACGTGGGTCATGGCCGGGCGAGTATACCGAGCGCGACGGCTGCCGGGCCCCGGGCACGCCGGGCAGGCCGGTCTCCGGGCGCGCAGGTCACGCCGGGCGCGCCGCGACGCCGCCGGGCGCGCCGGTCACGCCGCGAAGCCGCCAGGGCCGACCAGCGGCACAAAGACGCAGGCATCGTGCGGCGTCTCGATCCATTCGTTGCCGTGGCGTACGACGAGCGTCAGGGTCTGGAGGTGGCGCGACCCGACCGGGATCACGAGGCGGCCGCCGTCACGCAACTGCTCGCGCAGCTCGACCGGAATGGCCGGCGCGGCCGCGGTCACGATGATCCCGTCGTACGGGCCGCCGCTCGGGTCGCCGAGGCTCCCGTCTTCGATGCGGATCGTCACGTTGCCGCCGAGTCCGACGCCATCGAGGCGCTCGCGGGCGCTGTGCGCGAGGCCCGGGTGCCGCTCCAGGCTGATCACCCGCGCGCCGAGCGTTGCCAGCACCGCCGCCTGGTAGCCACTCCCGGTGCCGAGTTCCAGGATGACGTCGCCGGGTCGCACACGGAGCAGCTCAGTCATCCGCGCGACGATGTACGGCTGGCTCATCGACTGGCCGGCAGAGATGCCGACCGGTTCGTCAACGTAGGCCAGATCGTGGAGCTTGGGGTCCAGGAATCGCTCGCGCGGGACCGTGCCCATGGCATCGAGGACGCGTGCATCGCGGATCCCGCGCCGCCGCAGCTGCGCATCGACCATCCGGGCTCGTTCCCTGACCGCATCCGTGGCGCCCACGCCGGCCAGCATAGCCCGTGCGCCTGCTTGCCGGCCCGTGCTCGCGGGCCGTGCGCCTGCTTTCCGGCCCGTGCCCGCCGCCCCGCCGGCCGCCCCGCGACCGCCGCCGCTCGCCCGCACCCGCGGGGCGTGCCCCTCCACCCCTCGCCCCTCGACTTTCCCTTGCAGCAGCCCCAGTGCTACTACGGGTGGAACGCGACCTCGGCGGGGGTCCAGCTGTCCTGATCCGTGCGTGGATCCGATCGCCCGACACCCTGAACGCCCCGAATCAGCCGTTACCAGCATCCACAGTGCTGGTAGGGAAAATCAGGGCCCTGATGCCCCAGCCGAGCCTGCGGCCCCCGGCCTGCGGCCGCTGCGCCGTGCCGCTGCGCCGTGCCGCAGACTTGTGCCGCTGTGCCGCTGTGCCTGTGCGACGCCGCGGCAACCTCGGCCCGCCCC
>JANOTJ010000025.1:0-10010 GCA_031416295.1 Chloroflexota bacterium | reverse complement strand
GAGGGCGAGGGCGAACCACGGCCGACGACCCGCAAGTCGAGTCGCGAAGCGCAGTGACAGGAGCGCGACGAAGATCGGGTAGAGGTAGACGAGCACGCCGGCGAGGGCCGCGGGGATGATCTCGATGCCCGCGTAGTACGTTCCGGCATTGCCCGTGTACAGCGCACCCAGGGCGAGGGCCACGCCGACCTGGCGGCGGGGCAGGCGGCGCAGCGCTGCCCGGCGGCGCGAGCTCAGCAGGACCCAGATCGTGGCGGCCGCGGCACCGATCAGGAAGCGCCAGGCCATCAACGTCAGCCAGCCCAGTCCCTGGGCATAGGTCAGCGTCGCAAAGATGGAGCCCGAGGCGAAACCCATCCCGGCGATGAGCACGAGTCCGATGCCCAGCGCGCGCTGCCGATCCATGATGGCGAGGCTAGCAGCGCGGGCCGGACCCCGCGTCCTGGGACGCAACCTGACGTGCGCACTACACTTGGCAGCGTGACCGACCTGACCGAGGGCGCGGTCGCCCGCCGGCTCCCGACCCTGACCGACGAGCGCCTGCGCGTCCTGAGCCGCCGCCAGCCCGTGACCGTCCAGCCGGGGACCAGCCTGGCCGATTGCGTCACGGCGATCCAGCGGACCGGGACCAGCGATTCCGTGTTCGTCTGCGATGCCGACGGTCGCCTCGTCGGCGTGCTCACGGAACGCGACGTGTTCACGCGCATCGTGGCCGGCCACGTGGACCTGACCCTGCCCGTGGAATCGCTGATGACCACCGAGCCTCGGACGCTCGATCTCGACCAGTCCATCCGCGACGCCATCGATCTCATGCAGACCGGCCGCTATCGCAACATCCCGGTCATCGATGGCGACGGCCGCCTTGTCGGCGTGGTGCGCCAGTCGGACATCATCAAGTACCTGGCGGAGTCGTTCCCCGAGGAGCTGCTGAACCTGCCGCCACGACCGCACCAGAGGATGAAGGAGCCGGAAGGCGCGTGACCACGACCATCGAGACCGACGCGCCGGAGATCCAGGAGCTCGAGCGGGTCACCATTCGCTTTGCCGGCGATTCCGGCGACGGGATGCAGCTGACCGGGACTCAGTTCACGCGCACCGCCGCGATCTACGGCAACGACATCAGCACCCTGCCCGACTTCCCGGCCGAGATCCGGGCGCCAGCAGGGTCGCTGCCCGGCGTATCCGGCTTCCAGATCAGCTTCAGCTCGACGGACATCCACACCCCGGGCGACGAGCCCGACGTGCTCGTGGCCATGAACCCGGCGGCTCTCAAGACGAATCTCGGCGACCTGCCGGCGGGCGGCGCCCTGATCGTCAACAGCGATGCCTTCACGCAGGCCAACCTCAACAAGGCGGCCTACGCCTCCAATCCGCTCACCGACGGCTCGCTCAAGCCCTATACCACCTTCGAGATCCCGATCTCCACCCTCAACGAGCGCTCGCTCGAGGGGCTGGACATGACCAGCAAGCAGAAGGACCTGACCAAGAACTTCTTCGCCCTGGGCATCATGTTCTGGCTGTATGAGCGCACGATGGGCCCGACGCTGGACTGGATCGATTCCAAGTTCGGGGCGCGGCCGGTCGTCGCGGAGGCCAACAAGCGGGCCCTCCGGGCGGGCTACGCGTTCGGCGAGACGACCGAGATCTTCCACACCCATTACCGGGTCAAGCCGGCCAAGCTCGCGCCCGGCACGTATCGCAACATCACCGGCAACGAGGCGACGGCGCTGGGCTTCCTGACCGCCTCTCGGTTGGCCGACCGGCCGCTCTGCAACGGTTCGTACCCGATCACCCCGGCCAGCGACATCCTGCACCAGCTGTCGGGCTACAAGACGTTCGGGGTAAAGACGTTCCAGGCCGAGGATGAGATCGCGGCCATCGGCGCGGCGATCGGGGCGAGCTACGGCGGATCGCTCGGGATGACCGCATCGTCCGGTCCGGGCATCGCGCTCAAGACCGAGGCGATGGGGCTCGCGGTCATGGTCGAGCTGCCCCTCGTGGTCATCGATGTCCAGCGCGCCGGCCCGTCCACGGGCATGCCCACCAAGACCGAGCAGGCCGACCTGCTCCAGTTGATGTTCGGGCGAAACTCGGATTCGCCCATCCCGATCGTTGCCCCGGCCACGCCCGGCGAGTGCTTCGACCTGGCCATCGAGGCGTGGCGAATCGCGCTCAAGTACATGACCCCTGTGGCGTACCTGTCCGACGCATTCCTGGCCACCGGCTCCGAGCCCTGGCGCATCCCGACCCTCGCCGACCTGGCCCCGATCGGCGTGCCCAACGCGGTCCGTGGGGAGGGCGTCTTCCGCCCCTACGAGCGCGATCCCGAGACGCTGGCGCGGCCCTGGGCGGTGCCCGGCACGGCCGGCCTCGAGCAC
The DNA here is from genome assembly GCA_031416295.1 of Chloroflexota bacterium. Taxonomy (GTDB): domain Bacteria; phylum Chloroflexota; class Limnocylindria; order Limnocylindrales; family CSP1-4; genus SPCO01. The sequence continues at coordinate 7,632 of JANOTJ010000025.1, read as the reverse complement.
CGCATCGGTGGCCTGGAGAAGGCGGACCTCACAGGCAACGTGAGTTACGACCCGGAGAACCACCACAGGATGCAGCTCCTGCGTGCGGCCAAGATCGCGGGTATCGCCGCGGACATCGCGCCGCTGGCGGTCCACGGCCCGGAGCGCGGCGAGCTGCTCATCCTCGGCTGGGGCTCCACATACGGGGCGCTCCGTTCCGCGGCGGAACGGCTCCAGGCCCAGGGCAAGTCCGTCGCCCACGCCCATCTGCGCCATCTGAATCCGATGCCGGCCAACATGGAGACGGTCCTGCGCAGCTTCCGCCGGGTCCTCGTGCCCGAGATCAACCTGGGCCAGCTGCTCATGCTCATCCGGGCCCGCTTCCTCATCGACGCCGTGGGCTACGACAAGGTCCGCGGCAAGCCGTTCCGCATCGCCGAGATCGTCACGGAGGCCGAGCGCCTCCTCGGGGAGACCGAGTCATGACCGCCGAGACCATCCCGCCCGTTCCGCCCCAGCCGCCCTTGTCGCCGGAGAACCAGCGGATCATCGCGCTCACCCGCAAGGACTTCGTGTCCGATCAGGAAGTCCGTTGGTGCCCGGGCTGCGGCGACTACTCCATCCTGGCCCAGACCCAGAAGGTGATGCCCGACTTCGGCTACAGGAAGGAGGACATCGTGTTCATCAGCGGCATCGGCTGTTCGGGCCGATTGCCGTACTACATGAACACGTTCGGCTTCCATACCATCCACGGCCGCGCGCCGACCCTGGCCACGGGCCTGAAGGCCGCCCGCCCCGACCTGATGGTCTGGGTCATCACCGGCGACGGCGACGCCCTCTCGATCGGTGGCAACCACGTCATCCACTCGATGCGCCGGAACGTGGACATCAACCTGGTCATGTTCAACAACCGGATCTACGGCCTGACCAAGGGCCAGGCCAGCCCCACGTCGGAGTTCGGCAAGCGCACGAAGTCCACGCCGATGGGCACGGTGGACACACCGATCATGCCCCTGACCCTGGCCCTCGCCGCGGAGGCCTCATTCGTGGCCCGCTCCGTGGATACCCACACCGAGCACCTCCAGGGCGCCCTGGAGCGAGCCGGACGGCACAAGGGCTCGTCGTTCCTGGAGGTCCTCCAGAACTGCAACATCTTCAACGACGGCGCCTGGCGCGATTTCACCGACCGGGAGGTCCGCGAGGACCGCATGCTCGTCCTGGAACACGGCAAGCCGATGATCTTTGGCAAGGACCGCGACAAGGGCATCCGATTGCGGGGCCTGCACCCGGAGGTGGTGACCATCGGCGTGGACGGGATCACCGAGGCCGACCTGATCGTCCACGACGAGACCGCTGAGGAACCCTATCTCGCGCTCATGCTGTCGCGGATGTTCTGGCCCGAGTTCCCTGTGCCGGTCGGCGTCCTGCGCGCGGTCAGCCGGCCGACGCACGACCGCCTGATCGAGGACCAGCTCGCCGCTGCGGTCGCGAAGTCGGGCGTCGGAGACCTGGAACTGGTCATCGGCGGCGGGGAGACCTGGACCGTCGACTGACGGAAACGAGACGAGCCACGGGGGGAGGGGAGCGAACGCGATGATCTGCCCGGTGTGCAGGTTCGACAATCTGACGGGGACCGAGGTCTGCGACAACTGCGGGGCGGACCTCGCCGGCCACGATACGCCGCAGCCCGCGGTCTCGTTCCGGGGCCGCCTCCTGGGTGAGCACCTCGACGAGCTGGGGGCGCCCCCACCGCTCCTGGTCAGTGCCGATAGCCCGGTGGAGAGCGTCATCGCCCGGATGCAGGAGTCCGAGGTCGACTGTGCGCTGGTCATGGCCGGCGAGCGCCTCGTCGGCATCTTCACCGACCGCGATGCCGTGGTGAAGGCCGCCGGCAAGCAGCTGTCCGAGGCCCCCGTCCGGGACTTCATGACGCCCGACCCGGTCGTGCTCCGCCACGACGACCCGATCGCGGTGGCCATCCACAAGATGGCCGTGGGCGGCTTTCGCCACATCCCCATCGTGGAGGACGGGCGGCCGACCGGCGTCGTCACCGCCCGGGACGTGTTCCACCACCTCGCCCAGTCGATGGCCTGAGGTGCCCGTCCACGTCGCCGCTCGCGTGGCGGTCCTGGCCCAGGACCTCATCTGGGCCGATCGCCTTGCCCGGGCCGTCGCCGCGACCGGGGCGGACGTCGTGCGCGTCGCGACCCTGCCGGCGCTCGAGGCGGCCCTCGTCGAGGCCCGCTTCGTCGTCGTGGACCTGACGGCCCGCGCGTACGATGGCCTGGCGGCCATCGAGCGGGCGAAGGCGGCCGGTGCCCACATCCTCGCCGTCGGCCAGCACGACGACGTCGACCTGCGCAAGCGCGCGCTGGCCGCCGGAGCGGACCGTGTCCTCGCCTACCGCAAGCTCTTCGAGGACGGTCCGGCGGCGGTCGAGGCGTGGCTCGCCCGCGCCGACCGGAAGCCCGCGGTCGCGGCCGCGGACCGTCCTTGAGCGGGTCGCCCCGACCGGTGATCTCGCCGGCCCGCTACGTCGAGCGGCTCGAGCGCGCCGGAATGGCCGCCTCGGTCGCGGGCGTTGACGCGCTGCTGATCGGCGTCGGATCGGACCTGCGCTACCTGACCGGCTACGCGGCGATGCCGCTGGAGCGCCTGACCCTGCTCGTGGTCCCGGCCGCTGGCGCACCGTTCCTCGTCGTTCCGCGCCTCGAGCTCGGAGCCGCCCAGGCCGGCGTGCGACCGCCCCTGCACGTCCGGACCTGGGACGAGGCCGACGATCCGTATGCGCTCGCCGTCGCAACGATCCCTGCCGATCCGGCCGTCGCAGTCTCCGACACGATGCTCGCGATGCACGTCCTGCGTCTCCAGGCGGCGCTCGGCGGGGCGGCGCGGATGGGCCTCGCGTCGGCGGTCCTGCGCGACCTGCGCATGGTCAAGGATGCGGACGAGATCGCCCTCCTCCGGCTCGCCGCCCAGGCCGCGGACCGGGTGGTGGCGCGGATCGCGGGCGGGCCGCTCGTCGGTCGGAGCGAGGCGGATGTCGCTCGGGAGGTCCGCGAGCAGCTCATCCTCGAGGGCCACGAGGAAGCGCACTTCGCGATCGTCGGCTCCGGCCCGAACTCGGCCTCGCCCCACCACGAGGCGTCCGAGCGCGTGATCCGCGCCGGCGAACCCATCGTGCTCGATATCGGCGGGACCCTCGGCGGCTACGGCTCGGACATCACGAGGACCCTGTGGGTGACCGGCGGCGACGATGCCCTCGGGCCCGACGAGCGCTTCCGTCACCTCTTCGCCGTGCTCTACGCGGCGCAGGCGGCGGGCACTCGGGCCGTCAAGCCAGGGTTCGAGTGCGAGGGCGTGGATGCAGCGGCGCGGTCGGTCATCGATGCCGAGGGCTACGCCGAGGCGTTCTTCCACCGTACCGGGCACGGGATCGGCCTCGACGGCCACGAGGACCCGTACCTGATCGCCGGCAACGTCCTGCCGCTGCGCGAGGGGATGGCCTTCAGTGTGGAGCCAGGGATCTACCTGCCGGGCGAGTACGGCGCCCGTATCGAGGACATCGTCGTGTGCGGCCCTGACGGGCCGATCGTGCTCAACGAGGCCACCCGCGAGCTGTACGTCGTTGACGGCTGACGGCGGCTAACCCGGGCTGCGGTATCATCCGGCACAACCTTCATCGGTCGGGCCTTCGGCATCGGCGGTCCGTCCAGACAACGAGCACGTCATGCCCACCATCACGCGGCGACGGGTTGTCGCCGAGCCCAAGCTCCGGTTGCCGCTACCCCGCGGCCTGACCCGATGACCGGTCGTCGCCATCACGGCCGGCCTCACCATGGCCGGATCCGCCATGATGGGCCGCGCCCAGCCGGGCAGACCGGGCCGGAGCCGCGCCCGAGCACGGCTACTGATCAGGCCGGGGGTCCCGCGTCCGCGCGCCCGGGCGAGCCGCGGGTCCTGCCCGGCGAGCGGATCACCGCCAAGCCACGCGCAGCCGAGGCGCCGGCGCCGCCCAGCGACCAGCTCCCACCCGCGGCACCCGCGGCGGCCCCTGCGGACCCCGCGGCGGCCCCTGCGGCACCCGCGGCGGCGGCACCTGTCGCGCCGGAGTCGATGCCGGCCGCCGCGCCGAGCGTGGCTGCGCGGCCGGGCATGAACGGCCGGGACCTCCATGCCGGTGCGCCGGCGCCGACCGCCACCCAGGCAGCTCCGATCATGAGCAATGGCTGCACGACCCCGCAGCTGCGCCGCTTCATCAAGAGCCGCCCGTACGTGCCGATGCACGAGCTGCGGCGTCGCTTCGGCATCGACGGCGGCGACGACATCGTGACCCAGGTCCGCATGGACGTGGGGGCCATCTACGTCGGGCTGCCGGAACGCGAGGGGGCGCTCCTCGGCGACCTGCTCCGCGGCGGGGAGATCGGCTGCGAGCTGTCGCTCGATCCGCGCACGCCGGTGGTCATCGGCGTCTATCCGATGCGGCCCGTCCCACGCGGCTGAGACCGGGCGCGACTCCGAAAACGTCAGGTGCATGCACGCACCAGTGTCATGTCGCTGACTTGACGCGCGAGCGTTCGAAGCGCAGGCTCGGGCGAGCCAGTACCATCGTCCTGGGACGGGGGGCAGGGCCCAGATCCGTCACAGAGCGCGCGGCACCCGCCATCCACGGTGCTGACCAGGAGGGACATCGTGCACCGCCCCCGTCACCATCGATTCGCCGTCTCCGTGATGGGCCTCGGCCTGATCGCCGGCCTGCTCGTTTCGCCGGTCCTCGCGGCCGACACGCGCAGGGTCACCATCGGCTCCGCTGCCGACGGCAGCCTGCCCGTCGTCACGGTCTCGGCGGGCGAGTCGATCTCGTTCCCGCTGACGGTCGCGAACACCGGCCCCCAGACCATCAACAACGTCCTGCTCAAGGTCGGTCGCGACGACGATCCGGCCGTCGAGAAGAATGGCGCCGCGACCAAGGTTCCGACCGCGCCGGTCGCGCTGCCAGCCGGCGTGACCGTGGCCGCCAGCGGCGCAGGTGCGTCCGTCTGCGACAGTGGCGCGCTGATGACCTGCGCCATCGGCACGCTCCGCAGCAAGGCGGCCTATGTCATCACGGTCACCATCAACGCGAGCCGAGCGGCAAGCGCGGCCACCGTGGATCTCAAGGCGGTCGTCACGGTCGCCGAGATCGGCAACGACAACGGCGCCAACACGGACACATTCGCCGCGGAAGGCTCGCTCATCCTCGAGCCGTTCAGCTGCAACGCCGTCACCGCCCAGCGGACCGGCAACGAGTCCAAGGTCGTCGCGACCTGCGGCGTCACGGATCCCGAGGCCGGCGCGCAGTCAGCCTCGGTCGTGCTGCCCTCGAGCCTGACCTCGGTCGCGCTCAAGGACAACCTGCTGACCGCCTGCCCCACGACCACGTGCATCGGCGGCCAGGTCCAGGCAGACATCACCGGCGACAGCACGAGCGACGTGGTCGCCTGGACGATCGAGGTGGACCTCACCGCGCTCGGCCTGGGCACGCCCAACCTCACCAAGCTCGTAGTCCAGCACTTCGACGACCAGGACGGCGAGACGCTCATCCCGCTGACCAGGAAGAACGCGTGCAAGAGCGCGACCTCCACGGACTGCGGTGCCGCATCGACCTACACCGCCACCAACGGCCACACCATCCTCATGGTCGTGGTCCAGACGGCGGGCAACGGCAAGACCCGGATCCTCTGATCCGAGCCTGGGGCGCCGGCCGTCAGCCGGCGCCCGTGGCGAGTCTGGCCCTGACCGTCGCCGCCGCCGCCAGGTCGCCCTTCGCCTCGTAGTAGCCGATGGCCACGTCCAGGTGGGCGCGCGCCTCGTCGGCGAGGCCCAGTCGGGCGAGCACCAGGCCGAGGTCGGCATGCACGTCGCCGCGGGCGTCGAGGTCAGCCGTCGCGTCCGCCAGGGCCGCTGCCGCAGAGGCGACCGCGATGGCTTCGTCCGCCCGGCCTTGCCTTGCGAGCAACTTGGCGCGGGCCGCTCGCCACAGCACCTGCGAGTTCGTGTCGTCCTCGTCGGCCAGCTCCTGGGTCAGCTGGACGTACGTCTCGGCCTCGTCGGTCAGGCCCCGGCCCTCCAGGACGTTGGCCAGCAGACCGGTGATGGTCGAGCGGAAGTAGCGCTCACCGAGGGCCGCCAGCTCCGCCTCGTCGGCGCGCAGCAGGCGCTCGGCGCCCTCGAGGTCGCCGGCCAGAACCTCCACCCGGGCGCCCTCGATGGATGTCGAGGCGGACATCACGCTCCGGCCGAGCTCGGACAGGATCGTCCTGGCTGCGGCGTGCCGGCTGCGGGCGACGTCGAAGGAGCCGAGCATGGCGTCCACGACCGCGATCGTGCTCAGGATGGTCGCCTCGGCCTTGCGGTCACCGGCGACCTGCTCGAGCAGGCGCAAGGAGCGATCCTGCACCTCGATGACCGGCGTCGGGCCGGCCAGTGCCACGGTGGCGTAGCCGGCGGCCGCGCTCGAGGCCAGGCGCCGATCGCCGGCCTTCGTAGCATGCGCGACGACCCGCTCGAGGGCGTCTGCGGCCTCCTCGTAGCGCCCGTTGGTGGCATGGATGGCGCCCACGACCCGGGTGGCGCGCGCCGCCCCGACGTCGTCCGCGGCCGTCACGAAGATGGCGAGGGCGGCCTCCGCCGAGGCCAGGGCCGCGGCCAGGCCGCCGGCCGGGGCTTCCTCGGCGTGCAGCTCGATGCCGATCCGGGTGAGCCGAGCCCGGGCCGCCAGTCGCGGGTCGTCGATCGCGGCGGCCGTGGAATCGACGCCGTCGAGCACGCTCGCCCCAGCGCTGAACTCGCCGGCCTCGGACAGGGCCTCGGCGAGCTCGATGCGCAGGTCGATGGCGACCGGATCCTCGGCCGGCAGCAGGTCGCTGCAGCGGCGCAGCAGGTTGATGGCGGCGGGCAGGTCGCCCCGGGCGAAGGCGCGCCGACCGGACGCGCCGAGCTTGGCCACGGCCCGGGCCGCGAGATCGCGCCCGGCGTCGTCGAGCGGCCCGAGCTCCGTCCGGTAGCGATAGGACTGCTCGAGGTGGAATCCGAGGATCTCCTCGAACTCCTGCTCGCGGCCGCGTTCCCGGTTGACCTTCTCGGCCCATGTGACGAACTGCTCGTGGAGCGTGGCCCGGGTGCGCTTGAGCAGACTGCCATAGGTCGCGTCGCGGATGAGGCCGTGGCGGAACCGGTACGTCTCCTCGGTCGGATCGGCGGCATCGCGGGCCACGAACTGCTTGGCATCGAGGGTGCCGAGGTGGGCCGGCACGCCGATGCGGACCTGATTCGGGACCATCGCCTGGATGGCCGGCTCGAAGAAGACCAGGCCGATCACCGAGGCCGGCTCGACGACCGCACGCTCCTCGCGCGAGAGGTCGTCGAGGCGTGCCGCCAGCAGGGCCTGGATGGTCGGCGGCACCGCGACATCGTCGAGGTCACCGACGGGCACCCAGCGGCCGTCCACCCGCTGGAGCGCCCCCTTGTCCACGAGCATCGACACCATCTGCTCGACGAACAGCGGGTTGCCGTCGGCCGCGCGCACGATCCTGTCGCGGCTCCGGTCGTCCAGGTCGCTGCCGCCGAGCAGGAGATCGGCGAGCCCTGCGGCCTCCTCGGCCGACAGCGGCC
>JANOTJ010000024.1:0-3424 GCA_031416295.1 Chloroflexota bacterium | reverse complement strand
CCGGTGTCCACGGGGCTGGTCCTCCCGATGGCCGGTGCCGCCAGCGCATCCACGTCGGTCGGGGTCAGCGCGTAGCCGACCTCCGGATCGGAGCGGGCCTCGGCGAAGACGATCCCGCCGATGGTCCCGTTGGCGAGCACGAACGGCCCGCCGCTGTCGCCGGCGTCCACGACGGCCCGCAGCTCGAGCAGATCGCGGCGGACCGTGGCCTTGCCATAGATGTCGCGGCCGGTCGCCGGATAGGCACCGGTCACGGCCGCGGGCACGATCGTGAGCGGGCCGCCGCCCGGATAGCCGAGCGCCGCCCCGAGCGCCCCGCGCGCCGGGTCGATGACCGCGAAGTCGAGGGCGATCGCGCGCACGTCGGGCGCATAGAGGACGGCGATGTCGAGGTTCGGGTCGAAGCGCACGACGGTCGCATCGAAGAGGTCGCCGCCTGCGTCCGCGACCCGGACGCCGGCGCGGTTCGCTCCGGCCACGACGTGGGCGTTGGTCACGAGGTAGCCGGGCGCGACGACCACGCCACTGCCCGAGGTCTGGCGGCCACAGGTCGCGGCAACCACCTTGAACGTGCTCGCCTCGGCCAGCTTCGCGATCGCCGCCGCCGCGGCGTCGGTCGGGGGCTCGACGGGCGGGCGGGGGATGGGCTCGAGACCGACGAAGACATCGGGCAGGCCGGACGCGTCCAGGAGCGCGCTGAGGTCCGCGGCCAGGGATTCGGGTGACGGCAGGACGGCATTGAGGGCGCGGACCGCGGTTGACGTCTGGGCGGCCTCGGTCAGGCGCGGGATGGGGCCGATGGCCAGCAGGCTTCCGGCCAGCCACACGACGAGGAGGGCCTGGGCGGCACCGACGAAGCCGCCGCCGACGCGGTCAGCGGCGCCCAGCACGCCCGTGCCCAGACTCCGGGCGGTGCGCCCGCCGATGGCCGACCCGATCGATTCACCGACGCCCACCGCCGTCAGCAGGCCGCCCAGGACGATGAGCGGGCGGATCTCGGGCTCAAGGTCGGCCAGCGGTTCGGCCAGGACGGGAAGGGCCAGGACGACGAGGGCCCCGCCGCCGACGGCCCCCAGGAGGCCGCCGACCTGCGGCAGCGCTCCTGAGCGAAAGCCCAGGAGCACGCCGACGATGAGCAGCAGGATGGCCAGCAGGTCGAACGGGTTCACGGACCCGATGGTGGCACAGACCCGCCGTTCCGGTCCGGACGCCGGCCGGCCGGCGGACGCGCGGGCCACTCGGCCCGGCCCGCCCGGCCCCCTCCGTCAGCTGATGACGACCTCGATGGGCGGCGCGCCACCCGCGCCGTCGCGGATCGTGTAGGTGCCAGGCGCCAGGTCGTCGGGGAACTCCACGAATGTCCGATGCTGTTCGGCGATCGCGATGCACACGACGTCCTCCGGACCACGTCCTTCACGGAGCGTGATGGCGTATCCGCCCTCCTCCTTCTGGACGAGCACCGTGTCCAGGATCGTGCATGGCTCGATGCCGCTCCACCAGGTGACGGCGACCGTCAGCCGTCGCCCATCGATGATCGCCTTGAGGGACTCGGCAGCAACCGGCCGGACGTCGAGCTGGCCAGGTCGCGGCACGATGATCCTGGCCCCGTCCGGATCGATGTTCCCGGCTCCAGGGTCGCTGCCGCCACCACCGCCACCAACGCCCGTGTCAGGCGGCAGGGTGCCGATCGGGATCTCGGTCGGCGGTTGGGTCGGTGGCTCGCTCGGTGGCGCCGAGGCGGCACCCGCGCTGCAGCCGACAACGGCCAGGCCGAGGGTCAACGTAAGGGCGAGGGCACCGAAGCGGCCTCGAGTGCGCAAGTCGTTCATGGCCCAGAGACGACGACGCCCGTCGGGCGGTTCCCGCGCCTCCGCTCGGGCAGATATCTCAGGCGGCGCCGACCAGCGTGTCGATGCGCGGCGGGTGGGTGGCCTCCCAGGTCGCGATCTCGGACTCCTTGGCGAGGAGGTAGCCGAGCTCATCGGTGCCGGCCAGGAGCATGTGCTTGGAGAACGGATCGATCGTGAAGTCGATGGTCGAGCCGTCGGGCAGGAGGATGCCCTCCTCGGCGAGGTCCACGGTCAGCTGCGCGTCCGGCTCGCGCTCGAGCAGGTCCCACAGGCGCTGATGGGTCTCGGGCGGGACGACGATGGGCAGCACGCCGTTCTTGAGGCTGTTGCTGCGGAAGATGTCCGCGAACGAGGTCGAGAGGATGGCCCGGACGCCCCACGCGGTGAGCGCCCAGGGCGCGTGTTCGCGGGACGACCCGGCGCCGAAGTTGTCGCCGACGAGCAGGATCTGGCGGCCGCTCATGCCCGGCCGGTCCAGCACGAACGGCGGATCCTTGAGCGAGCCGTCCTCCTCGTAGCGCCAGTCGCGGAAGAGGGCCTCGGCAAGGCCCGCCTTGTCGGTCACCTTGAGGTATCGGGCGGGCACGATCTGGTCGGTGTCCACGTTCTCCGCGGGCAGGGGCACGACCTTGCTCGTGAACATGCGGAACGGTTCGCTCATGTCAGCGGCCTCCGACCGCAGCCAGGGACTCGACGCCGGGCAGCGTCCGCGGGTCCGTCACCACGCCCGCGATGGCGCTCGCGGCTGCCGTCAGCGGCGAGGCCAGGAACGTCCGGCCGCCCTTGCCCTGGCGCCCCTCGAAGTTGCGGTTGCTGGTGCTGACCGCGTACTGCCCGGGCGACAGCTGGTCGCCGTTCATCGCGATGCACATCGAGCAACCGGCCTCGCGCCAGTCGGCGCCGGCGGCCTTGAAGATATCGGCCAGGCCCTCGCGCTCGGCCTCGCGCTTCACCTCGTCGCTACCCGGCGTGACCATCAGGCGCACGCCTGCGGCGACGTGGCGTCCATCGAGGGCGGCCGCAGCCAGGCGCAGGTCGCTGATGCGCCCGTTGGTGCACGACCCGACGAAGACCACGTCCACCTTCTGGCCGATGATCGGCTGGCCCGGCTGGAGATCCATGTATTCCAGGGCGCGCTCCAGCGCGCGTCGAGCGCTCGGGTCCGCCTCGTCCTCTGGGGCCGGCACGCGCGAGGTGATGGGGATGCCCATGCCGGGGTTCGTGCCGTAGGTGATCATCGGCTCCAGTGCGTCGGCATCGATCGTGATCGACGCGTCGAAGGTCGCGCCGTCGTCGGACGGGAGGGTGCGCCAGCGGGCCAGCGCGGCGTCCCAGTCGGCTCCCTGGGGCGCGTGGGTCCGGCCCGCGATGTACTCGAAGGTCGTGTCATCCGGGGCGATCAGGCCGGCCCGCGCGCCGCCCTCGATGCTCATGTTGCAGATGGTCATGCGCTGCTCCATGGTCAGCGCCCGGATCGCCTCGCCGCCGTACTCGAAGACGTGCCCGGTGCCCCCGCCGATGCCGATGCGGGCGATCAGGGCGAGGATGATGTCCTTGCTCGACACGCCCGGGGC
>JANOTJ010000023.1:0-6968 GCA_031416295.1 Chloroflexota bacterium | reverse complement strand
CCGACTGTCCATGGCGCCGGGCATCACCGGTCTCTGGCAGGTCTCCGCGCGGCGCGAGGCGGACTTCGATCGATGGGTCCGACTGGACCTCGACTACATCGACCGCTGGTCGCTGTGGCTGGACCTCAAGATCCTGGCGAGGACCCTGCCGGCTGTCCTCGGCGGGTCCGGCCGCTGAGCCCCGAGCCTCAGGCCCCGAGGGGCCCCGGCCCTGCGGTGAATCCGATCCCTGGTTTCCCTGACGTGCCTGGGGGTGTACACGGAGCCGGAGGACGAGGGATTGTTGCTGAGGAAGCGCTTGCTTGCTGGCGTGGGCGACTCGTTGTCGTGGATCTCGACAACGCCGACGTCACCATCTGGCATGGTCGTGTGGGCGGTCGCGCCATCGGTCTGCATCCAGACGGCAGACCAGAACGCATGGTCGGTGTCATCGTGAGGAGCCTGGACTCCTGGGTGCCGGGTCGGCGGGTCGGCGGGGCGGGTTGCCGGCTCGGGGTACCGTCCACCGCGAGGGCCCGCGTCCACCCGAGTCCGCCAGATGACGCCAGCCAGCGTCACTAGGCGCGCTATGAGCCCTTCGGGCGTCCTCGCAGCGACCGCTCCTGGGCGTGACCGTGCGTGAGCGTGCGTGATCGTGCGTGAGCGTGTCGTCGTTCCCGGTGCGCGCGGGCTCCAGGAGCGCGGGCAGCCCGCCGAACGTTCTGGGGGACGACATCTGGCGGACTCGGCCGAACTTCCAGCGACGTTTGACCCCATCCACGGACCGATCCGTGGTCAGCGGCGACCGGGACACGTCCTGGCATCCGGGGATGCACGAGATCCCCGGGCAAGAACCGTGCCGAACCACATCGTCGTCGCCTTCGTCACACCTATCCGGAGGGCCCGGGGCTTCCTCCTCCTGGCCACTCGGGGCGGCCGACCACCTGGGCCAGGGCCACGTGCTGACCTGGCCACTCGGGGCGGCGGCTCCGGTGCGTCCGTATCGCCCGCGAGGAGGGCATCCCGGCGGCCCTCGCCCTCGTTGCCGCTGGGTCAGTCGGGGGTCAGTCGGGCAAGCCTCCACCGCTGGCTCGTGGACCTGATGACCGTCTGACGGGCGTCTCACCAACCCCGGGAACTACAAACTAAGCTGCCGGGTCTGCCCAGATGGCGAGGCTCAGCTGACCTCGGCGAAGCGCTCTCCGGCGTAGGACACGAAACGCGTCTGGCGCTTCTTGAACCAGAGCTGGATCTCGCCCGTGGGGCCGTTGCGGTGCTTGGCGAGCTTGAGCCGGATGACCTCGCCATCGTTGTCCTGGTCGTCCGCGCCGCGCTCTTTCTCGCGCCACAGGAAGCACACGAGGTCGGCGTCCTGCTCGATGGCGCCCGACTCGCGCAGGTCCGACAGGCGCGGCTCCTTGGACTCGCGCATCTCCGGCTGGCGGGAGAGCTGCGACAACGCGATCACGGGCACGGACAGCTCCCGGGCCAGCGCCTTCAGCCCGCGCGAGATCTCGCTGACCTCCTGGACGCGATTGGCGTCGCGATTGGTCGTCGTCGCCTGCATCAGCTGGAGATAGTCCACGATCACGAGATCCAGGCCCGCCTCCGCCTGGAGGCGTCGCGCCTTGGTCCGCAGCTCCATCGCCGAGATGTTGGGCGTATCGTCGATGTACATCGGGGCTTCCGACAGGGAGTTCATCGCCGGCGCGATCCGGGCGAAGTCCATCTCCTCCAGGAAGCCCGTGCGCAGGCGCTGGGAATCGATGTTGGCGACACTCGAGAGCATGCGCAGGACGAGCTGTTCCTTGCTCATCTCGAGGCTGAACACGCCGACCGACTTGCGTTCGCGGACGGCCGCATGCTCGGCGATGTTGAGCGCGAAACTCGTCTTGCCGATGGACGGACGGGCAGCCACGATCACGAGGTCGCTTGGCTGGAGGCCGGTCGTCAGGGCATCGAGATCGGCGAAGCCCGTGCGCACCCCCGAGATCTCGCCGCGGTGCGCATGCAGGTAGTCCAGGCGGTCGTAGGCATCGTGGAGCAGGGCCTTGAGCGGGCTGAACCCGGTATCGATGCGCTTCTGGCTGACCGCGAACAGCTCTGCCTCGGCCCGATCGATGGCCTCCTGGATCTCTGCCGGATCCTCGTAGCCGATCCCGGCGATGCGTCCTGCGGCACCGATCAGGTTGCGCAGGACCGCCTTGCGCTCGACGATCCGTGCGTACTGGGCGGCGTGCACCGCCGTGGGCGTCTCGTTGGACAGGCTGGACAGATAGGCGCGGCCCCCGATCGCCTCCAGTTCGTCGCGCCGCTCCAGGGACTCGGCGACCGTGACGATGTCGATCGGCTCGCGCCGCTCGAAGAGGTCCAGGATGGCCGAGTAGATTCGGCCGTTGGCCTGACGATAGAAATCCTGTGGGCGCAGGAACTCGGCCACCTCGACGACCGCGTCACGGTCGATGAGGATGGCGCCAAGGACCGACTGTTCGGCCTCGAGACTCTGGGGCGGTAGTCGATCGATCACGGCAGGACGGCACTCCGACGGTTTCGTTGGGGGCGTCATTGTCCGGTGGCGAGGGCGGCTTCAGGTCAACGAACGAGCCCGATCACGCGGTCCGGGTCCACTGAATCGGGCGCGGTGTGGACCCGATGTGGATGACTTCGTGGATATCCCCGATGCGTCGGGCGATGACCCATCCAGCGCCCCGTCATCCGAGGATCGGCGCGGATGGCGGGTGAGGCTACCGAGAATCGGGCGCCGCTAGTCCAGCTTGCGGATGACGCCGATCAGTTTGCCCTGGATGCGCACATCGTCGTAGTACTGCGCCGGATAGGCGGGGTTGGCAGGCTGGAGCCGGATCTTGTCCTTCTCCTTGAAGAAGCGCTTGAGGGTCACGGCGTTCTCTTCGACCTGGGCGACCACGATGTCGCCGTTGCGGGCAGTCGTCTGTGGCCGGATGAGGATGAAGTCGCCGTCCGCGATGTGCGCCTCGATCATCGAGTCGCCGCGGACGCGCAGGACGTAGGCGTCGCCGCTCGGGGCGAGCATGTCCGGGATGGCCATCGATTCCGAGGCATCCTGGTAGGCCTCGATCGGACCCCCGGCGGCGATCTCCCCGATGATCGGCACGACCCTGGAGTCAGCCGACATGGCCTGTGGCACGAGCTCGCTGGTGAGGCCCATGCGGATGGCCGCGGTCGGCGTCAGGCGGATCGCCCGGCTCTGGGGATTGCCTTTCGGGTCCGTGCCACGCTCCAGATAACCCTCGCGCACGAGGATCAGCAGATGGTGGTGGACGGCCGACGTGGAGGCGAGCCCGACCGCATGCGCGATCTCGCGCACCGAAGGTGGATAGCCGCGCGCGCGCAGCGTCGCGGCGATGAAATCGAGGATCCTGACCTTGCGCTCGGCGTCATGTTTGGTCACTCGCGCCTCCTTGGCCATCCATCATATCGAACGGGCGTTCGATGTCAAGATGGGCGGCGTCCGGGCGGCGTCCGGACGGCGAGGGCTCTCGAGGGCATGGCTGGTAGACTGCCCCTCCCTCGCCCGGACTCGGGTGGGACCCAGGCGGAGCGGAAGCACAGCGCATGGCACGGAACGCGGGCAGCAGCGGCACCCGAGGGCGATCTCGACGACAGGGCGCGGCAAGTGCCGGCCTGGGCCGATTCATGTCGCTGATGGCGTTCCTGCCGATCGCCAGCCGCGTGCCCGACTACGCCCGCCTCGTGGCGGCGCTGGTCACCGATGAACGCATGCCCTCGGGACACAAGCTGATCCTCGGCGCGGCCGCCGGGTACCTCGTCCTTGGGCGCGACCTGATCCCCGACGGGCTGCCCATCATCGGCGGCCTGGACGACCTCGTGGTCGTGGTCCTCGCCGTGGACCTGTTCCTCGACGGCGTACCCGCCGACCTGCTCGAGGAGAAGCTCTTCGAACTCCACATCGATCGCGCGTCCTTCGACCGCGATGTCGCCCAGATCCGGCGCTTGACGCCGGGGCCCGTCCGTCGGACCATCCGCCGGGTCCCCGCGCTCGTCAGCACGGCCGGCGACGCCATCAGCAAGCTCGGTCTCGGGCCGCGGGTGCGGTCCTGGATCACCAGGGAGGGTCCGATCACTTGAAGGTCATCCTGACCAGGGACGTGGACAAGGTCGGCAAGAGCGGGGAGCTCAAGACCGTCGCCGACGGCTTCGCCACGAACTTCCTCATCCCCCAGCAGCTCGCCGTGCCCGCCGCCGGCGGCGCTTATCGCGCCTGGCAGCATGACATCGCCAGCCGTGAGGACAAGCGCAAGCGCGAGCGCGAGGACGCCGAGATCGCGGCCACCCGGATCGCCAGCACGACCCTGACCATGGGCGTGAAGGTCGGCGAGGGCGGCAAGCTCTACGGCTCGATCACGTCCAAGGACATCGCCGATGCCCTGGCACGGCGCGGCATCGTGGTCGATCGCCACAAGATCGAGCTCGAGGAGCCGCTCAAGTCGCTGGGTACGTACAAGGTCGCGATCAAGGTCCTCGCGGGCATGACCCCCGAGGTCACGATCATCGTCGAGCCCAAGGGCTGACGATCAGGGCGTCGTCCGACGCCACACGCTGACGCCATCGAGCGCGTAGACCGTCTCGAACAGCGGGCTCGCCCCGAAATCGGTGGGCAGCCCGTCGTCGCACTCGAGGATCCCGCCAGACGACAGGACGTAGGTCGCGCCATAGACGGCCATGCGCGCCGCCGCCACCTCCGGACCGTCGCAGTAGATCGCGTGGATGTCGACCCGGCGCGGCTCGGGGTCATAGCCGAGGTTGGCCACGTACGGCCCGAACGACGTGATGCGCAACCGGCCCGCGAGATCGACCGGCGAGTTGATGAAGTCGTCCGTGGCGAAGACGGCCAGCTCCTCGGTGTTCGTCTCGATCCAGCGTCCGGCGGCGGCCTGGGGCAGGCTCATCGCCACCGCCGGGTGCGTGGCGTGGTGGATGGCGATGAGCGCCGGCGAGATGGCACAGATGGCGAGCGTGGCGACCACCAGCGGCCGTGGCCAGCGCGCGATCAGCCAGGCCGCGAGGATGGCCGCCGCGATCCACATCATCTGGAAGTACTTGTTCATGTCGAACTCGACGGCGCTGACCACGACGAGGTTGGGAACGAGGAACAGGGCGATGAGCCAGGCGCCCAGGAAGCCGCGCGCAGGGACCCCCCGTGATCCACGCAAGGCGATGAGCGCGACGATGGCCAATGCGACCGGGATACCGAGATTGGTCGCGTAAAAGAAGGCCGCCGCCGCTGGCCCGTCGGCGATCCGCGCCTCGCTCCAGCCGAGCACGAAGCGGAAGGCGCCCTCACCGCTCTGGCGGGCCGCGGCCGGCAGCACGTAGCCGAGAGCGAGCACGACAGGCGTGAGGAAGAGCACGGCATCGCGCGCGAACGGGCGCCAGCCCGGGCGCCATGTCCCCGATGCGATCGACCACGCCACGTACAGGCCGACGATGAGGTAGGTCGCCGGGAAGGCGTAGAAGTGGAATGGGGCGAGCAGCGCCGCAAGCAACCCTGCGAGGGCGACGCCGGCTGGTCGCCGGCCGAGGCAGGCAACGACGAGAAGGACGACCGCCACCAGCCCTGGTAACCCGAAGGTCGTCGCGCGATGGGGCAGGAACCCGGTCCCGAAGATCGACGCGATGCGGAAGAACGGCCAGCCGTCCGCCCACGAGTTGTCGTAGGGATTGGCCACGACGAGATCCGACACCGATGGCGCGCCGGCCAGCATGTCGGCGCCGAGGCGCAGCCAGCCCAGCCCGCCGCCCGCGCAGACCAGGATCGTCGCGATGGTCGCGACCCGCCGATCGCGGGTCAGGACCACGGCCAGTGACCAGACCACGAGCGCCAGCACCCCGGCCATGATCGCGCTCGAGGCCATGAACACCGGGATGATGGAGATGTCGGCGGCGGTCGCCGTGATCGCTCCGTGGAAATCCGCGAACCAGTGGTAGCTCAACGGCTCGCCCGCCACGTACGGGACCTGCGGCGGGAAGTTGCCGTGGACGATGCTGTTGCCGATGGCCACGTGGACGAGGAAGTCGCTCCAGTTCCAGCCGCCCGACACGAAGCCGTCGGGCGTCTGGCGCCAGGCATTCGCGGACAGCACCGACCCGACGACGAAGGTCGTGGCCGAGGCCAGGAGCCAGGCGGGCAGGTCCTCGCGCAGCCCGCCCGCGATGGCCGATGGGATGGCCCTCGGGGCCGGCGGATCCCAGGGCGCGAGCCACGGATGGCGCACCCGGGTCAGGATGACGGTGCCCAGCACGAGCAGCCCGGTGCTGAGCAGGACGGCGATCCGGCCGAAGCCGTCGACCCGGCTCACGAGCTCGACGAGGTGGGCCGAGATGTACACGCTGGCCACGACGCCAACGCCCGCGACGCCGGCCCGCGGCAGGTCCGGTGCGACGCGCCGCACGAGCACGAAGCCCGGAACGGCGAACAGCCATGGCCAGACGAGGAGCATCGCCAGTGCTGGCGCCACCCAGGTCGCCACGACCCCGGCGGTCAGCGCGAGGATCAGCGCCAGGACGGCGTTCGGCGCCAGCGCCTCGATGTGGGGGCGGTCGACGGGAGGGGACTGCACAGCCGCGCGATGATACCCAGCGTGAACCAGCGGACGATCCTGCATGTCGATGTCGACGCGTTCTTCGCGGCCGTCGAGCAGCGCGACCGGCCGGAGCTGCGCGGCCGACCGGTGATCGTGGGTGGCGATCCGCGCGGCCGGGGCGTGGTGTCCGCCGCGAGCTATGAGGCGCGCCGGTTCGGCGTCCACTCGGCGATGTCGCTCGCCGAGGCCGCCCGGCGCTGTCCCGATGGCGTCTTCCTGCCGGTCGATGGCCGGCGTTACCAGATCGCGTCGCGCGACGTCATGGCCGTGCTCCGGCGGTTCACCCCGCAGGTCGAGCCGGTGTCCATCGACGAGGCCTTCCTGGACGTGACCGGCTCGGCGGCC
>JANOTJ010000022.1:0-1576 GCA_031416295.1 Chloroflexota bacterium | reverse complement strand
CCGTCCACTTCGACCAGGAGGTAGGTGCCGGGCTCGGCGACGTCTTCCTCGCGGGCGACCATGACCCAGTCGTGGCGAACGATATTCGCCCGTTCCCACTCGAAGATCGTCGCGTCCTGATAGGCCCGCCTGGGCAACAGGGTCGCGCCCCGGTACTCGCGTCGGATCGAGGCCGACTCCGCTGCCGTCAGGATCCCGCCGGCCGCCATCCGTCTCGACCTCCAGCGTTGATGCTCATCGTTGATGCTCATCGGCGAGCGTGGCCCGCTCAGGACGCTTGAGCGTCGGGCGATCGTGCGGGATGGGCATCGTATTGCCGCTGTCGTTCCGTAGCGTGGGCCACGTGTTCTGCCTGATGGGACATCACAGCAACGCGATCGTGGGAGCCGGAAACGGACGATGCCCTCGGCGGACGAGTCCGCTTCGGGCATCTGGCCGAAAATGTCCCCCGGGCAATAAGGCCGCGCCAAAAGTACCACTGCGACGCCGTAGCCCGCAAGTCCGGGCCATGACCGCCGGTGCTCCACGGCACCGCGGAGTCTCAGTCCAGGGTCACCTGCTCGTGCCAGTGCGGGACGTGTGTCGCGTAGCCGAGGGCCTGGACCTTGGGCTCCAGGATGACCTGCGCATCTGGGTCGCCATGGACCAGGAAGACGCGCCGCGGATAACCTGGATCGCCGGGCTCGCGACCGGCCCCGAAGGCGCGCAGCCAATCGAGCAGTTCGGACTCGTCGGCGTGGGCCGAGAACCCGTTGATGGACTGGACATGGCAGCGCACGACCCGTTCCTGCCCGTCGAGTCGAACGGTCCTGGCGCCGGCCTGGAGGTGCGAACCGAGGGTGCCCTCACCCTGGTAGCCCACGAACAGGATGGTCGCGCTGGGATCGTCGATGAGCTGGCGCAGGTGCCCGACGACGCGTCCGCCGGTGAGCATTCCGTTGGACGCCACGATCATGTACGGCCGCGGCGCCCGCTCGATGGCCTGCGATGCCTTGACGTCGTTGGTCACGGTCTGGTCCGGGTAATCCAGGGGCGTCTCGCCCTCGCGCAGCAGGCGCGCCGTCTCCTCGTCGTAGTAGCCCGGGTGTCGACGATAGATGGCGGAGGCCTTGGAGGCCATCGGCGAGTCGAGGTACAGGGGCAGGGTCGGGATCTCGCCACGCTCGATGAGGCGATCGAGCTGCCACACGACCTCCTGGGTGCGTCCGATCGCGAATGACGGGATGAGCAGCACGCCATCGGCCTCGGACACGAGGCGGATGGTCTCGGCCAGGATCCTGATGGCCTCCTCGGCCGGTTCGTGTTCGCGGCCACCGTACGTGGACTCGACGAGCACGTAGTCCGCGGCGGTCATGACGGTCGGGTCGCGAAGGATGGGCGTGCCGGGCCGACCGAGGTCGCCGGAACAGACGATGATCCGCTCCTGCCCGCCCTCCTGGACCCGCAACCGGATGATGGCCGAGCCGAGGATGTGCCCGGCATCAAGCCAGGTGGCCCAGACCCCGGGCGCGACCTCGCGCTCCTGGTCGTACTCGATGGCCCGGAAATGCTCGAGCGTTCGCTCGGCGTCCTTGAC
>JANOTJ010000021.1:0-2708 GCA_031416295.1 Chloroflexota bacterium | reverse complement strand
ATTGCTGCTATGCTGCAACGCATGAAGTCGCACCTCGTTTCGGTCCAGTCGCGCGGAACGATCGCCCTGCCCCCTGATCTTCGGCGCCGCATGCACCTGGATCAGCCCAATGCCCAGGTCAGGCTGATCGAGCGCGAGGATGGCCGCGTCGAGCTGGTCCCCGTCGTCGCGATCCCGGCTGATCAGGCCTGGTTCTGGACCGACCGCTGGCAGGCGATGGAGCGCGAGGCGGACGCCGACATCGCCGCGGGCCGCGTGACGGCGGTCGACGGTGTCGAGGAGCTCGTCGCGCTACTCGACGCCGATCCCCCGGAGCGGTGAGGTTCGAGGTCACTGTTTCGTTCAAGGGCGACTGGAGCCGGCTGTCGGAGGGCGAGCGGCGGCTGTTCCGGGAGGTCCTCCCAACCTTCAATGCGTCATGCGATCGCATCGCTATGGACCCGACTGTCAAGTTTCCGGCGTCGATTCGCGTCAAGGATGTTGAGAACGCGCCAGGCGTCCTGGAGATGACCTGGAGCTTCAGCGGGCCCGACGGCCGTGCGACCTTTGAATGGGTCACGATCGACGACAGTCGAGGCGTCCGCTGGCGACGGATCGGCGGTCACGCCATCTTCAAGGAGCCGTGACCGCTACCGACCCGCAAGGTCGGTAGCGACCCACTCGCGGCCTCAACGCGAGTGTGCATTGCGCGCGGACCCGATGACGCTCACAATCAAGACCGCGCCCAAGTAGGCACACAAAGGGAGTGGCCGGGCGTCGGCAGCTTGTTGGGTCGCGTCCCGGCAGTGCTGGAAAAGCGCTGACGGTGGAGGCTCTTCAGCGACGACAGGATAGCGTGTTGCGCTGCCCTTGGGTGACCTCCTCGGGACGAGGCCGAGGACGGCGTTGAGCAGGGCGGTGACGTCCGCTGGGTCGGCAGTCAGGGCCATGGCGTCGCGTGCCCGGCGGGCCTCGTCGCGGAGCCGGTAGGCACGCTGGCGGCAAGCAGGGCTGCAGAAGAGGCGCCGGCGCCCGGCGCCCGCCCGAGCGAGCCCCCCGCCGCAGACGACACAACTCGGCCCCGCGTGACGAAACACGCTCATTTCGTCACCAGTTCGGCAGCAAGTCCGTCTTCATGATGGCAATGATTGAGGGTTCGAGGGGGCGAATTCAGCCCCGAAAGGGCGTTGGACCATCGGGCACTTGTGTTCTCGCGCGTTCGCCCGATAGTTGCCAGCGACGGACGTGGGAGATCAGGGGGGCGGCAGATGCGGCGAACACTGACAGCGGTGGCGGTCGGAATCACGGCGGTGGTGGCTCTTGCGGGCTGCGGTTCGAGGTCCAACTTCACTTCCGCTGACGGTCTGCTCACCTTCTCGTGGCCAAGCGATGCGATCTGTAACACAAGCGCGGCTACCCACCCCGTCGTGGGGACCCTGCGCGGTCAGGCTGACGCGCGCGAGCCGATCTGGTTGGAGGCTGCGGACGGGGTCCACCTTTCGGTCGCCTGGCCCGATGGCTTCACGGTCTCGTTCTCGCCGACAGCAGAACTGCGAGACGACCACGGAGCAGTGGTTGTGCGGGACGGCGACCAGATCACGCTCACCCAGACGAACCTCGATGAAGCCGCCGGAACACCAGGCGATCCCTATGTCGCCAAAGGGTTGTGGCTGGACGGGCGCTGCTATCCGTTCGTGAAGTGAGCAGCCGTGCCGAGGCAAGCCGCTGCCGTCATGTAGGCCGTCCATTAGCGGCTGCCCGGCTCCATTGGGCCTGAGCCAGCGCCGCGCGCGCCCGATCGACGTTCTTGACGAGGGCCTTCCTGTCCTCCGGCGCCATGGCGACGGCGGTGCTATCGCGCAGCCCGGTGGCAGCCGCAAACAGCGTCGCCGCCCGCTCCGGATCGCGGCGGTCAAGGGCGACCCGAGCGAGCTCATCGAGGCAGGCGACCGCCTCGATCGCTGCCCCATACCGCCACAGGTGCCCGAGTGCCTCGCGCAGGAGGCCGTCGGCGCGATCGAGGTCGCCTCGACGGCGGGCCAGGTTTCCGAGCTGGACGAGCACATGGGCCAGGTACCACTTCGGCGCCGAGCGGAGATGGACCTGCGCCTGCTCGAGCTCCCGCCGGGCAGTCGCCAGATCGCCGCTCCGCATCGCGGTGCGCCCGACGTTGGCATGCCAGAAGCCAAGATCAAGGGCGTCCGTTTCGGCGTCGACCAGCGCCCGTGCCCGGGCGTAGTGCGCGTTGGCGCCGTCGAAGTCCCCGCGATCCGCCGCGATGTCGCCGACGAAGCCGATCACCGTGCGCGTTCCGACGGGGTCGCCGACCGCCTCGAACATGGCCTCGGCCTCGGCGGCGCGCGCGGCGGCGGGTCCAAGCTCACCGAGCAACTGACCGTAGTGCGCGAGGCCGGCCAGAACCAAGGCGCGCTCGCGAGTCGGCTGGTCCCCGACCACCGCCAGCGCCGCCTCGAGGCGCCGCTGCCCGGCCCGGAGCAGACCGCGCACCCTCCAGAACAACAGCAGCGAGATGTTGAACCCGAGGACGATCGGCACGATCCCGGCACGCTCGGCGAAGCGCATGGCCGCCAGGCAGTTCTCGTACTCGGTGGCGATGAGATCCAACAGCTCAGGCTCGATCTCGCGCCAGTCAGGCGTGCCGGGGCTGATGAGGGCCAGGTAGTACTGCGCGTGCGCGACCGAGGTCGGCATGAGCTCGGCAGAGGGAC